>JANOWX010000127.1:0-6332 GCA_031418175.1 Acidobacteriota bacterium
ATCACGTCCGGGGGCCAACCCGTTTCAAGCGCAAGCTCGATCACCTTCACGTCATGATCAAGCGGCTCCCCTAACTGCTGCCCCTCAAGGTAGCGCATTCCAATCGCAGCTAGGGTTGCTTGGGGTTTGGGTTCGCATCCCCCAATACCGCCGCGTGAATTTCGCTCAACAGGCGCACGTCCAGTTCGGCCAATTTCTCAGCCGTGACAGGCAGCGGCGCGCCCTCGACCGTCAAGTCTAAATCCACTACAAGTTGGCAAAGGTCTTGAATCAGCGGGAAGGTATTTACAGGTGGGGCTTCGTCGTCATCGCTCTGCGCCTTGAAATCGTCGTGACGTTTCGCCAGCACGCGCCAGGCCTCGAAGCTGACCGGCCGGCGCTTCACGTTCAGGGTGACGGTTTCGCCCGCCAGTTCCAGCGTCACGGGCACGATGCGTAAATTGATCTTGTTGACTTCAGCCATAAAAATTTTCTCTCCTGCGTGTTTTCCGATTGATTGTTTGCCCGGCGCTCGCCGGACGTTAAAAGGGAATGTCGTCATCATCGAAGCCAAACGGCGCTTGCGCTTTCAACGCAGCCTTGACGGCGGCCTTGTCCACACCAGCGGCGGCAGCTTTCGCTTGTGGTCGTGCCGGTTCCGGCTCACTCTTCGATTCTGCGCCTTCACCCTTCGCGCTCAGGAATTGAATATCCGAAGCTGTGACTTCCAACGCCGTCCGGCGGTTGCCGTCGCGATCGGTGTATTCGGTTTGGCGCAGACGGCCCTCGACGTAGACCTGTTTGCCTTTGCTCAGATACTCATTAGCGATTTCAGCTTGCCGCCGCCAGACTGTGATTCTGAACCAAGTCGTTTCGTCGCGCGGTTCGCCGGTGGCGTCTTTGCGGCGCTCCGTGGTTGCGACGGTGAAGCTGCAAACCGCGTCGCCGTTCGGCGTGAATCTCAGTTCGGGATCGCGGCCCAGGTAGCCGACGATGGTGATTTTGTTGAAGCTTGCCATCTGTGTTTCTCCGGTTTTGTGTGAACAGCGGTGCAGACATTCGCACCAACGTTTGCGCTTGACTTCCAGGCCCGAAATCTTGCTTCCAGGGCCTTGCGCCCCGCTTTGCGCCCTGCTGCGCCCCGCAAGTGCCCCGCCTTCGCGGGGCGCAAAGTCGCCTCCAAGTCGCGCGTTGCGGCTGGCGGCCCCTCTCCACACGGGAAAAGCGGGGCATTCGGGGCGCAAGGCATCAAGCACTTTGTTTCAAAGACTTTGCCGCGCCCCGCAGCCTGCAAAATGGCGGGGCGTAACGGGGCGCAAAGCGGGGCGCAAGGCCCTCAGAAGGGCAGTGGAGCATCCTCTTCAAGGTTGCGCCCCGAATGCCCCGCTTTTCCCGATAGAGGGTACCCGCCAACAATTCAGCCTTCAGAACAAGCACGCGCTGCCGCTGTTTTTGTCCTTGCGTTCCGACGCTGCGCTTGACCGTCGCGTGCCCGTCTTCGTGCGCCGCCAGCAGCTTGGCTTCATCCATTCGCTTCCACAGCGTCTGCGCTGAAACCGCCAGCCCCTCGCCGCCCTTCGCCATCTCTTGCGCCAGGCGGAAGCTGTTGTCCGGTTGTAGATAAACCAGCCCGTCGCCGGTCGCCCAGCCGATCTTCTCGCCGCCACGGCCCCAACGCGCCGCGAACTCCGCTTCGGTGCTTTCGTCCGCCGGCGCGAGATGCGCGCGCCCGCTGGTCAACGCCGCCAGCAAGAGTTCGATGAAACGCTCCGCCGGCTCTTGCGTGCGCAGATATGCGGCTTGCTCTTCACCCGCCGTGATGAGCGCAGCCAGGATGCGCTGCCACAGCGTCCGGGCTTCCGCCGCCGTCAACGCCTGGCATTCCTGCGCGGCCTTCAACCAATAGCGCCAGGCGCGTTGCAACCGGGCGATGGTTGCCGGCGTGCGCCCGTGTGACGGCAGCCGCGTCAACAAGCGGTCGCGCAAGCCAGCCAGTTCGTCACGCTGGCCGGCCTGCAACTCAGCGATGCGCGGGGCCAACCATTGCAGATAGCCGGCCAGCGCCGTGGTGTAGACGCCCGCACTGGAGGCGCGCTGGCAGTCGCTCAACCTGGTCAACTGCATCGCGCCGCGCTCGATGCGCAGAATGAGCAACCGCGCCCGCAACGAATGACCGGGCGGCATGTCTTCGCCGCTCGCCAGCACCAAACAGCGCGGGGGCTTTTCGAGCCGCAACGAACCATCGGCATTCATCCGGCCACGTCCGCTATGATTGGCGGCGCCGCGAAAGACGCGCTCGGCAGCGCGTCTTTGAGCGCGTGCTGTTTTTCGGCGTTGGCGTTGGCCGTACTTTGCCAGTTGGCGGGCAGATGATCGCCGGTGAAGGCCGCGCCCCAGCAGGCTTGCAACAAGGCGGTGAAGGCCGATTTGCGTTCGCCGCTTGCGCCCTCGATGAAGATCGAATAGTCCGCGCCGCCCAGCACCGCATCCCAAACCGCGCCCAGGGCCGGGATGCTCACCACTTCGGGCAGTACGTCCAGCAACTCCAACATGGTGCGCATCGCCGCCGCCCAATCCTCACGCGACGGCGGCGCAGGCAGCCGGTAATCGGCCAACGCGCCATCCAACTCGACGCTGACCGGCAAAGCCCCGTTCGCGCCGATCCCACCGCCCGTGTGCAGGTAGCACCATTGCCCCTCGACTTCGCGCCAGCCGGTGTGCGCGAAGACGCGGGCTTGCGGGATGTCGCCGGACAACAGGCTGACGGCGCAGCGCGCGTGCTCAGTGCGGTTCGGAAAGATGATCGCCGACGCGCCCAGCAATTCGACCGGCCAACGCATCGCCGCATAGCTCGCCGGCGTTACCTTGCCCGTGATTTTGCGCCCGCGCAGCGTGGCCTCGATCTCGCTGGCAATCTTGAGCTCAGTGCCATCGTCCTTGATGACTTCGCGCAGCACTTTTGCCGTGAAGTTGGTAAGCGGGGTCAGTTGGCGGCCGTTGCGCGTGGGCTGATGCCACCACAGGCCATCAGGCAGGGCTTCGTATTCCGGGGCTGAGAAGCGGGGGGCGTCTTTCGACGCAGGCTCCGCACCGGCTTCCGAGGTCGCGCCCGCCTGCGTCCACGTCGGCGCGCTCTCTGCCATCACACTGAGCTTTTCCGCCAGCGTCTCGTTTTCCTCGCCAGCGACGCGGCCCGCTTCGATCCAGTCCGACACGTCGCCGCCGCCCGTTGGCAGGTTCGGCAACGCCAATACCTTCATCGAAGCCGCCACGCCGTCGAGCGAACGTGCTACGGCTTCAGCGTGCGCGCGGCCTGCTTGATCGTTGTCAGCGAGAATGACGACGTTGCGCCCCGTCAGCGCCACGTTGTATTCGGCGCGCCACTTACCCGCGCCCATCGGATTGCACGTGACGGTGAAACCGAGCGTCCGCAGCCGGTCAACGTCCTTCTCGCCTTCGACGATGAAGACATCACCAGACACGGCCAGCAATTCAGGCAGCCGGTAGAGCACTGGCGTCAGGCCTTGCAGGTTCCAATGCCAGCCGCCCCGTCCATCCGGCCTGCGTTGCCGGAAGTCTTTCGGGCTGTGCAAGCGCACACTTTGAAAGAGCAGCGTGCCGTCTTCGTCTTGATAGTCATAGGTCTGCTCGATGCGCTGGCTGAACGGCAGGTTGGTAGCGGACTTTGGTCGTTTAGGCAACGGCGTGGAGAACAAATCGCTCAGGGACAATCCGACGGCTGCAACCACAGCTTCAGGCAGACAACCCGCGTGACAATTGAGTAGCGTGCCGCCATTACTCGCCGCGCTGATTTTCAGCGAAGGATTGACATCGGCATGCGCCGGACATTTGGCTTTGAAGCCCGTGCCGTTTTTTACAGCGTCAGGAAATCGTTTCAATACGTCGGTGAAAATCACGCCGTCACCCTCCATTCTCCTGGCATTTGCGCAAGCGCCTCTTCGACGGAGCCGCCGGCAAAGACCAGGTTCATTTCCAAATCATCAGGGAGCGGCTGGCGCAGGCGTGTGCGGATACGGACGAAGGCTGACAAAACTTCCCGTTGCAGCGCGGTGTGCGACAGTGGTATAAAGCCGGCGTCAGTCTGATTTCGAGTATGAATGAAAGCCGTTTGCGCCCCGTCAGGCGCGGCGGCTTTTTCAATGAGTAGCATTGGATACCTTAAAGAAGTTTGGCAGGAAGGCTGAAGGCAGATAGACTCTGCTCAGCCTTCCTGATGTGGTTGGTTAAAGCGGCGATTCCCTTCGTGCTTGCTCTTTGGTCGGAATGGGCACGTTGGAATTGCCGTTTTGTTTATGAAGCTTTAGCACGCGCTGAAGCTGGTTGGTTGTCAGCCGCAGTAGTGCCGCCACGCGCAACCCACTCTTTCAACGACTCAACGTCGAAACGAACACGGCGGCCAATTCTCACGTGAGGAACCAGCCCCTTGCGCGCAGCCTCATACACCGCAATTTTGTTTTCTAACCCAAGCATCGGTGCGGCTTTCTCAGCGTTAATCAACTGCATTGAATTTCCCCTTTCTGGAAAAGACTTAATCGAACAGCCGCAATCCTACACAACCTCCATAAATTATTTTTTTGGACGTTTTTGCCGAAGGTTAGCACTACAAGTATTTTTGCAAGGACTCGATTTCTTTCCTTAGCTCCTGAGTTATCAACAAGGCATCACAAGCACTGTTTCAGCAATTCTCGGTTAAGTGCGAAGTCGTTGAAAAAGGGGCGTTTAGAAAAAGGAGTTTCCGCGCTTGCCGGCAAAAGAGGAGAAAGTGGCAAGCCGGTGACAGTTTCGTGAGTGGGCGCGTAAACTAGGTGGATGCGACCACTCCAACATTTAACCTTTGAGGCCTATCTTGAGTTATTGCGCGCGCAGTTTCGGCAAGTCCCCGACGAGCGCGACCCGCAACGCATTAGCTGGCAGCTGCCCGATGTGCTGCTGAGCGGGTTTGCCATGTTCTATTTTCAGCATCCGAGCATGCTGCAGTTTCAACAGAGCATGGAAAAGCAGAGCGGGCAGTCGAATTTACACCGGCTCTTCGGCGTGCAAAACGTCCCCTCCGATACGCAGATGCGCAGCTTGCTGGACGACCCGGCGGCGCAGGAACCCTTGCGGCGGGTCTTGCCGCTGGTCTTTGAACGCATGCGCCAAACGGGTTGGACGACGCGCTTCGTGACGCGGGTCAATGGCGTCGGCTACTACACGGTGGTGTTGGATGGCAGCCAGTATTTCGGTTCGGAAAACATCGCCTGTCCGCACTGTTTGCAGCGCCAGGATAAAAACGGCGACATCCATTACTACCACAACGTGGTCGGCGCGACGCTGGTGCGCGCGGGCAGCCACGACATTTTGCCGCTGGATGCCGAAGAGGTGCGCAATACGGATGGCGCGGCGAAGCAGGATTGCGAAATCAATGCGGGCAAGCGTTTGATCCAACGGCTGCGGCAGGAACATCGGCAGTTGCAGATGGTGATCGCAGGCGATGATTTGTACGCGCACGAGCCGTTCATCTTGGACTTACGTGCGTTGCGGATGAGCTTCGTGCTGGTGGCGAAACCGGAATCGCATAAAGAGTTGTACGAGTGGGTGGAGGACTTGGATCGTTTGGGCCAGTGCGTGAAAGGCACCTGGGAAGAAGGGCCGTTGGCGAAGCGGCGTTACTTTGAATACCGCAGCGCAGCGCAAGTGCCGCTGACGCAAAGCGACAAAGTGTTCGTCAATTTCGTCGAGGTCTGGGAACGCGACAAAGCCGGCCAGGTGATCTATCACAATGCGTGGGTGACGGACTTCGAAGTGACGGCGGAGAATGTGGCGACGGTGGTCGGGATTGGACGTTCGCGCTGGAAGATCGAGAACGAACAGTTCAACGTGCAAAAGAATCACGGCTACGAATTGGAACACAACTACGGCCACGGCGCGCGCGGGCTCTCGCTGGTGCTGTACCTGCTGAACCTGCTGGCTTTTCTCGCGCACATCGTGTTGGAACTGGGCGACCGCTTATACCGCGCTTGCTGTGCGAACGAATCGCGGCGCAGTCTCTGGAACGCCCTGCGCGTGTACTTTCGCAAGCTGGCCTGTACGAGTTGGCAAGCGCTGTTGGAATTTCATCTGAGCGATGAGCCGCTACCGGATACCTAAAGAGGTGACGCTCAGGCCGGAGCGACCTGCGTAGCGGCCCCACCCTTAACCCTTTTTCCCGCGATACCCAAGGTGTCGCGGCATCAATCCAACAAACTCAGGGCGTCCTACGCCACTGAACTACGTGTCTGCGCCACTCAAATTTTGAACCGCAGCGCACGAAGGAAATTCACTGTGGTGCTGACTGACCGGGAATTCCTGGC
>JANOWX010000128.1:0-4249 GCA_031418175.1 Acidobacteriota bacterium
CGTGAACCTTCGTGTCTCTTCGCGTGAAAAATTGAAGCGCGCTTACAGCCCCTGCGCGGCGATGTACTTGATCAAATCCACCACGCGGCAGGAATAGCCCCATTCGTTGTCGTACCACGACAGCACCTTGACCATGTTGCCGCCGATGACCTTGGTGTTCTCGGCGTCCACGATGGACGAGTTGGAATTCTTCTTGAAATCCGAAGAGACGAGCGGCGCTTCCTCGAATTGCAGGATGCCTTTGAGCGGGCCGTTGGCGGCGGCTTTGAGCACGGCGTTGACCCCAGCGATCGTGGTTTCCTTTTCGACTTCCATCACCACATCCACCAGCGAGACGTTCGGCGTTGGCACGCGCACGGCGATGCCGTCGAATTTGCCTTTGAGTTCAGGCAAGACCAATGAGACCGCCTTGGCCGCGCCGGTCGAGGTTGGAATCATTGAAAGAGCGGCAGCGCGCGCGCGGCGCAAATCCTTGTGCGGGAAATCGAGAATGACCTGATCGTTGGTGTAAGAGTGAATCGTCGTCATCAGCGCTTTCTTGATGCCGAAGTTTTCGTGAATCACCTTGGCGACCGGCGCCAGGCAATTGGTGGTGCAAGAGGCGTTCGAGATGACGTGATGCTTGGCCGGGTCATAGGCCTTTTCGTTGACGCCCAGCACGATGGTGATGTCTTCGTTTTTGGCGGGCGCGCTGATGATGACTTTCTTGACCGGGCCGCGCAGGTGGACTTTGGCTTTTTCTTTGTCGGTGAAATGGCCGGTGGCTTCGACGATGATCTCGGCGCCGACTTCTTCCCACGGGATCAACGCGGGATCGCGCTGCGCAAAGACGCGGAAGCGGTCGCCGTTGACCGTGATCGAATCGGCGTCGCAGGTAATTTCATGATCGAGATTGCCCAGAATCGAATCGTACTTGAGCAAATGCGCCAGCGTTTTGGTGTCGGTCAAATCGTTGACCGCGACGAAATCAATGTCTTTGTTGCCCAGCGTCGCGCGCAAGACGTTGCGCCCGATACGGCCAAAGCCGTTGATGCCTACTTTGATACCCATTGCTTCTCCTTGGGGAATGGTAGGACGGACTTTAGTCTGTCCTAGCGGCGGACAGACTAAATACATGAAAAACAAAGTTTCTTGATATGCCTTTTTCGCCGCGTATGCGGCGGCTGAATTTAGCCGTGGGTTTCAACCCACGGAAAATGTTGAGAAAATTTGTTCGTCGCGTCAGCGACGGTTGAAACATTGGATGCTTTCAGGTGTCGCTAACGCGACACGGAAACGCTGCGTCATCCTCCCGTGGTTTGAAAACCACGGCTAAATTCAGCCGCCGCATATGCGGCGAAGATTGCTGTAAAGAAACTTAGTTTCCGCTGTACTAAAGTCCGTCCTACAGTTTTTTCAGGTGGTGTGTGTTAAATCAAGCCGTCCGCTTGAAGCAGCGGACGTTAGCGTAGCCCTTCCAAGCGTGTCAAGAATGCGAAGCATTAACCGCGTGTGTCGCCGGATGAGTGGCGCGAATGGCTCTGGCAGTTGGTTGCGTTTGACTTGACCCTGTTCTATCTTCCCGCTGCTGCTGCCCGTCAGGCAGCGCGGCAACAGGCGCGCAACATCGTTTACCAACAAAAGCAGAAACCCGTTTTCTCCAGGCCGGAGGAGTCCCCACTTGCTCTCACAGACGATCTCGCATTACCGCATTCAGCGGCACATCGGCACCAGCGTCATCGGCGAAGTCTATTTGGCCGAAGACCTGAGTTTACGCCGCAAGGTCGCGCTCACGCTCTTAGCCGACAGCTTTGTCCAAAATGCCGACTGGCTGCGCCAATTGGCCCAGGAAGCGCGCGTTCTTTCCGCCCTCAACCATCCCAACATTCGCTTTATTTACGAAGCCGGCCAGGATCAACAACAGCATTTCATCGCCACCGAATTTGTCGAAGGCCCGACGCTGCGCGAGCATCTGGCGACGACGCGCATGCAATTGTCCGACGCCTTGGATGCCGCCCTGCAGATCGCCAGTGGATTGACGGCGGCCCACGCGGCCGGTGTCCTGCATCGGGATTTGCGCCCTGAGAATGTGATGGTGCGGCCCGATGGTTACATCAAGCTGCTCGATTTCGGGTTGGCGAAATTGGTTGAAGATGAGACTCAGTCTGTGGTCATTGACGCCCCCGTGGCCAATGCCGAAACGCCCCCCGGACAGACCGAGATCATTCATTACAACGATCCCTATCAGACTGCGCCGCTTGGCGAAACCAAAGGACTCGAGGCCTTGCTGCAAACCCAGATCATCAGCCGCACGCAACTCTGGGGCATCGCGGGCGCGCTCAGCTATTACGCGCCCGAGCATTTGCGCGGCGAGCGCTTGGACCTGCGCAGCGATATTTACAGCCTGGGCATCGTGCTTTACGAAATGTGCGCCGGACGCGTGCCGTTCAGCGGCAATTCCACCGGCGAAATGTTGAGCTTGCTCGCCGCGCAGCCCGTCAAACCCTTGCACCATCAGTTACACAACGTGCCCGAAGAAATGGACTGGATCGTGCAAAAGGCCACAGCGCGCGCGCCGGAAGAGCGTTACCAGACCAGCAAGGAATGCCTGGCTGATTTGCGGCGGCTGAAGCAGAAAATCGAATTGGCCGCCGAGCAGCAACGCGTTGTCACGCTTGCGCCACAACATCCGCAACGCTTTGAGACACGCCCGATTGAACGGCCCCCGACGCCCCCGCCGACCCGCGATGATTCCGGCGCCAATCAAGCTGGCCAGTCGGGCAGACGCAGCGGTGCAGGCCCGCGCGATTTATACAACCGCGATTCGGGCGCTTTGCGGCGCGGTTCAGGCGGGCGCGCCTTGCGCGATACTTTGGATTCGCTGGCGGTGCTGCCCTTTGTCAATGTCAGCAATGATCCGGGCACCGAATACCTCAGCGACGGCATCACCGAAACGATCATCAGCACGCTGTCCCGCCTGGCCGGCTTGCGCGTGATGGCGCGCAGCACGGTCTTCAAATACAAAGGCCGCGTCGTTGACCCGCAAACAGTCGGCGTTGAACTCGGTGTGCGCGGCGTGCTGGCGGGCCGCGTGTTGTTGCGCGGCGAAACCCTGGTCGTCAAGGTTGAACTGGTAGATGCCGCCGATGGTTCGTTGTTGTGGGCCGAAAGTTATCAACGCCCGCACGGCGACATCTTTGAATTGGAAGCCGAGATCGCCAAACAGATCACCGAGCACCTGCGTTTGCAGCTTTCCGGCGAACAGGAAGCGAAGCTGGCGAAACGCTACACCGACAACACCGAGGCCTATCACCTGTACCTCAAAGGCCGCTTCTTCTGGAGCCAGCGTTCGCCCGAAGCCTTGAAGAAAGCTATCGAATGTTTCCTGCAAGCGATCAAGAAAGACAACCATTACGCTTTGGCATACGCCGGGATGACCGATTGTTACACTCTGCTGAGTTGGGCCGCCGTGCCGCCGCGCGAATTCGTGCCCAAAGCGCGCATGGCGGTGCTGAAAGCCATCGAACTTGATGAGCAACTCGCCGAAGCGCACACCTCGCTCGGCTTCCTGACGCTCTGGTACGACTGGGATTTCTTGAAAGCAGAGCAGGAATTCCTGCGCGCCATCGAACTCAATCCGAACTATCCGACGGCGCATCATTGGTACGGCTACAGCCTGGTCGTGCAGGAACGCCTTGACGAAGGCTTGGAGCGCATGCGGCACGCGCTCACGCTCGACCCGCTCTCGCTCATCATTACCACCGACATCGGCGAGATTCTGTACCGCGCGCGCCGTTACGAAGCGGCTCTCGATCAACTGCAAAAAGCCATCGAGATGGACCCGAACTTTCAACTCGCCTATTCATGGCGGGCGGTGTGTATGCTCAAGCTGGGCCGCGCCCCAGCGGTGGTGCGTGAAATGGAGCAGGGCTTGCGCCTCTTTGGCGGCAGTGCCGGGCGCAAGACCGCGCTGGCCGTGGCCTGTGCGCTGGCGGATGACCGCGCGCGGGCCCAGATGTTGTTTGAACAATTGCAACTGGACGCACAGACCGAATATGTGCCGCCGTATTATTTGGCGAGCGTGGCCGCGCAGTTGGGGGCTTTCGATCAAGCCTTTGGCTATTTGGAACGCGCCTATCAGGAACGCAGCGGCTGGGTGCCTTGGCTGAAACTCGACCCGATGGCTGACGTGTTGCGGCACGATGCGCGCTTTAGCGATTTGCTGCGGCGCGTGGGTTTGAAGCCATAGATCGGTTTGCAGTTCGGTGAC
>JANOWX010000129.1:0-12613 GCA_031418175.1 Acidobacteriota bacterium
AGCGGCGGCTGGCGGCCGATCCGCAACTCGATCCGAACTGGACGTTCTCGGACATCATGCAAGAGTTGCTGGCTGAATACCGGCAAGCCCAAGCGGAAGCAGCCAAGCTCAGCCCTTAACCGCATTCTTCAAAATAAACCAGACATTGGCGGGACGCTCGGCCAGCCGCCGCATAAAGTACGGATACCAGTATTCACCATACGGCACATAGGTGCGCACGCGATAGCCTTCCTGCGCCAGCTTGAGTTGCAAGTCGCGCCGCACGCCGTACAGCATCTGAAATTCATAGGCGTCTTTGCCAATGCCCTCACGCGCGGCGAAATCATTCGTCGCCTGAATCATCAGTTCGTGGTGCGTGGCGATGCCGTGATAGACGCCGCTCTTGAGCAGCTTCTTCATCAGGCTGACGTAGTTGTCATCCACATCCTGCTTTTCGGGGAACGCCACTTCCGCCGGTTCGTCATACGCGCCCTTGCACAGCCGCACACGCGCGTTCATCCCCATGACTTTGTCCAAGTCTTTTTCGGTGCGATACAGATAGGCTTGCAGCACGATGCCGACGTTGTCGAATTCGGCGCGCAAGGCGTAAAAGATGCGCAAGGTCGCGTCGGTCTTGTCGGAGCCTTCCATATCTATGCGCACGAAGTTGCCGTACCGGCGCGCCTCTTCGACGATGCGGCGGATGTTGTGGTGGCAAAGGTCTGCGCTGATGTCCAAGCCGAGTTGCGTGGGTTTGACCGAGACGTTGGAATTGACGCCGGTTTCATCAATGCGGCGCAAGACGTGGAAGTATTCGCGCACGTCAGACTCGGCCTCCGCCGCCGAAGTCGTGCTCTCGCCCAAATGATCGAAGGTGGCCGAGATGCCGAGCGCGTTCAATTCCTTGATCGCCACGATGGCGTCGTCAATGTTTTCGCCGGCGATGAAGCGGCGCGTGACTTGTTTGAAGCCGGGCAAATACGCAAAGTAGTTTTTGAAGCTGTGTTGCCGGGAAAGATAAAGTAGCGCGGTGCGCGTGAGCATAAGCATTTCCTCAAGGGCTTTATGTGCGAATCAGTAGCGAAACGGCGGCGAGAATAGAACATCAGCCGAGGGGAATCAATGACCGGCCATGCTATGATCGCGCCCATCATGAAGACCAATTACGCACTGGGTATCACCGTAAAAAAATCGAAGATTGACGGCCAGGGCTGCTTTGCGACCGAACGCTTTCCCAAAGGCAAGAAGATTGCCGAATACGCCGGCGAGCGGATTTCGCGGCGTGAGATCAAGCGGCGGCTGAAGGACCTGCAACGGATTCAAATCTGCGCCATTGACCATTATTGGGCGATTGACGGCAGCGTCGGCGGCAACGGCACACAGTTCATCAATCATTCCTGCGCGCCCAACTGCACCGTGCGCATCGTCAGGGATCACATCCTGTTCTTTGCCCTCAAAGACATCGCACCCGGTGAAGAGATTTTGCTGGATTATGAATGGTCGTGGCACCCGGATGATTACGGCTGTTCGTGCGGCGCGCCGACCTGTCGCGGCAAGATGAACAAATAACCTGAGCACAAAACAAGAACCGCGACCCGCAAGGAATTCAAAGCACTCCTTGCAGGTCGCGGTTCCCTTTTCATTGGCCCGACGCTAAGCGCGCCGTTCCCGTTCCTGAATATGCGGCTCGATCTGTTCTGGCGCGGCAGGCGACGCGAGCATGCCCCCCTTCAACACCTTCGGCGCGATTTCGACACGGCCCAACAAAATGCGCTGCACGCGTTTGGGCAAGATGAATTGCGCGGCGCGCACGATCTTTTCGACTACGCCCGCGATGTCGCCACGGCCTTCCCAATGTTCGCGGATGGCGCTGTCAGGCGCGCGGTTGAGCAGTCGCAGCACCGTCAGGGCAACCAGATAAAGATCATCAACTTCGCCGATAAACGGGATCACGTCGGGAATCAGATCGAGCGGCGAGATGACATAAATGATGGCGCCGACCAGGAAGGCCTTTTCCGTCGTTGGCACACGCGCATCTTTGAAGAGGCGGTAAAGCAGCTTGAGAAAGTTCGGAATGAGCATCAGGGCGCCGCGCAGCACACCGCGCGCTTGTCTGGGCTCCACGTTAATCTCTGCTTGAATCTCTTTGGGCAACGTTTTCTCCTCGCGGAAACAATCCGCAATCTGAAATCCGCAATCGAACAGGGGGTTTGCTTGCACGGCGCCTTCGATGCTTAAATCCCGGCCTCGTGCTGAAAAAATTTAACACAGGAAGTGAACCATGAACCAATCAGTCAGACCGGAACACGCGGCCATCTCCGCCTTCCCCGAAACGTTGGAATTGACGGACGGCGAGAGCGTTCTGCAAATCACCTGGGACGACGGGCACGTCAGCCGCCAACGGCTGGACGCGTTGCGCGCCGCCTGCCCCTGCGCCCATTGCCAGGGCCATTCGCCCGCTCAGAGTTTGAATCTGGAACCAGCGCAATTCCCCGGCATCAAGCTGCTGGATATGGCCGTGGTCGGGCGCTATGCCTATCACTTGGTGTTTAGCGATCACCACGACACGGGAATTTACACGTTGAAGATGCTGTATGAGATACCGAATAGCGCGTGAAGTGTGACAAAACTATTGACAGGCTTAACAGGATTTCTTTGCGGGATTAACGGGATTGGGCAATCACGACAACCTGCTTGCTACTGCAAATCCAGTAAATCCTGAATCAATCCTGTTAATCCTGTCTCAAAGCTTGGCTAGCGCTTCTGCACGCGATACCGCGCGATCAGTTCTTCCAGAAAGCCCTCGTAGCTGAATCCTGCGGGCTCATAGTCAGGCTGAATCTTATTCAATAACGGCGCCGCGACGCGCCACGCCAGCCAGCCGCGCGGTTGTTCGGGAATGTCAAAGCGGCGGCGCAAAAAACTCTCGACCACCAGCATCTCGCCTTCAGTAACGACACGAATGTCGCCGCGAAAGTCTACGGCCTGGGCGACACGCCGCAGCGCCGTATCAATTTCTGCGCTGGTAAAGACTTCCTCGAACTTGGGGGCTTCGGCAGAACGCTCCTTGATGACGACCGTATTGGCGACGAAATCGCCCAGGCGTTTGGAGC
This sequence comes from Acidobacteriota bacterium, assembly GCA_031418175.1. Taxonomy (GTDB): domain Bacteria; phylum Acidobacteriota; class Blastocatellia; order RBC074; family RBC074; genus JACPYM01. Next base: position 3,093 of record JANOWX010000129.1, read on the forward strand.
GCGCGCTGGCAAAGATCGAAAGCACACCCAATGAATAAAACGGCGGCGGAATCATATCGGCCAGCCGCAGCATGTTGCGCGCAAAGGCGGCGAAAAATCCGATGGGCCGCCCGTCCTCTTGAATCACGCGCAGCTTGAGCCAGCGCTTGCCCGGCGTCTGCCCATTCCAGAGCGCCTCAAAAAACGTGAAGTAGCCGAAGAAGATGACAAACATCACCAAGACCAGCGCGGCCATCATCCACAAATTCCCTGCTTCGACACCGCTGGCCATGCGGCTGCCCAGCCGACGCGCGCCAGCGCTGAGGTTGTAAGCGAGCGTAGAAACAAGCACGAGAGCCAACAATTGCAGCGTATGGTCAACCACACAGGCAAGGAAGCGGTTGCCCACCGAGGCGAGCGCGAATTGCAACTCGACGTGTTCGGGCGTTTCGATGATGAGGGTCTCTTCGGTCATGCGGGCATTCTAAAGGGAGAATTCGGAATTCGGAATTCGGAAGTCCAGCTTCAACACGAAACAGCGCATCGAACATTCCGAATTCCGAATCCTCCCTTTCAATCATTCCGGACTTTGCCCCTGCTGCCGCTGAAATCGAGGTCGAGTTTGGGGATGCCGAGTTGGCCCTGCAATTGGCTGAGCTTTTCCAGGTCAATCGGGCCGATGATGTTGACCAGCGTGAGTTGGCGCGGTTCGGCGGCGATGATGGCCAGGCCGCCGATCACATCATTCTGGGCAAGCAGATGCACGTCCACGTTGTCGCCGCCGCGCTTGCTGCGCACGCCGACGATCTTTTGCCAATTGGGGCCGCGCAATTGCGCGCGCAACGTATCCAACTCTTTCACGTCGTATTCGCCCGCTTTATCGAAGCTGTACACGCGCACGTAAATGCCCTTCAGACTGGCGATCATTTCTCTGACCTTCGCCTGGGTTGGATCAGTGTTGCTCAGAAACTTCGACGCCAGCCGCAACAGCCGTTCATCCAGCGTCACCTCGACCGTCTCGGCGGCCTTGTCGCTGAGGTGATCGAAGCGTTCCAGCGGAATCTTCGCGTCCTGGGCGCGCGCCGTCATTGCGCTGAAGCACAACAACAACGCCGCCGCGCTTATCTGTAAAAGAAACTTCTTCATTCCGAATCTCAAATCTCCAATTTCAAATCTACCTGCCGCGGCGTTCGCGCCGCAGCTTATTTGTCGTAGTAGCCCTTGCGCGTCTTCGCCAACGCGCCTGCGCGGTTGACGTTGACACTGATCTTGCGGAAAGCGCCGTCGTGTTTCAGCTTGTCCGGCGAATAAGCGAGGCTGTAGAGCGTGTGCAACTCCGCCGCCACGCGCGCGTAGGCGCTCGCCAGATTTTCTTCAGACTGCGCATTGATGACTTCGCCGCCGGTTTGATCGGCGACGGCTTGCAACTGTTTGCGCGCCTGTGTGCGGCGGTCGCTCTGCCGGTCGAATTGCGGGCCGCTGAAAACCAGATTCAAGGCCCGGCCCGCGTCCGTGCCGGAAAAGTAAATCGGATAGACCGTGACATCCGCTTCCGCCGCGCGCTCCAGCATTTGCTGAAAGCTGAAGCCGGACGGCTCGCTGCCGAACCCATTGCCCAACATGGATTCGTCTTCGCCGTCGGTCAGCACGACGATGGCTTTGCGCGCGTCGCCCAGGTGGCTCAGGTCGTTCAGCGCCTCGACCAGCGCGTCGTAGTAGGCCGTGCCGCCTTGAATCTTGCTGATCTTTTCGACCGCCGCTTTGAGCACCGTCTTGTCGTTGGTGAAGGTGCTCAGGCGGTAATAGCGGCGCGTGAACGCGACGATGGACATCTTGTCGTTGGCGGGCAGCAGGTCAATAAACTTGCGCACCGATTCGATCATCGTCTTGTGCTTGCGCTGCGTGCTGCCGCTCATATCCAGCAAGACGAGCAGATTGACCGGCGCGCTGACCGGTTTGAAATGCGCGACCTCTTGCTTCACCTCGTCCTCAAAGACCTGGAAATCCTCCGGCTTCAAATCAGTGAGCGGCAGGCCGGTTTTGTTGAGCGCGCGCACATTCAGATTGACCAGCCGCGTCTCGATGCGAATCGCGTTCGGGTCGGGCGGCGTCACGACGGCGGGCGCGAGCTTGGCACTGGCCGTGTCGTTGACAGAGTTTGGGGCCGTGACCGGCGGATTGTTTTCGTCATTCGCCGCAGGGTCGGCGGGCGCTTTCAACGCGAGGCGCGGCGTGGCCGGGGCGGCGGTCGCAGTAGCGGTAACGGTGACGCTGGTGCGCGCGGGCGCGCCCGTGCGATCCACGACCGTGATGCCGTTGCCCGTTGGTTCCGACGGCGTGCGCGGCGGACGGGCGGAAGGCGAACCCGGCGAGGAATTGATGTTGCCGGTCATCACGCCCGCGATGCTCTTGTCCATCTGGCCGCGCAACGAGCCGCCCAGCGAGATGCCCATGATGCGCGGGTTGTCGAGGAACTGCACCATCTTGTCCGGGCTGAATTTGACTTCGACCACGGTCGCTTCGTGTTCGCCCAGCGTCGCCAGCGCGACCTCGACATCCTGCTTGTTCTCTTTGAAAAAGATGTAGGAGCGCTGCAGGCCGTCGCGTTTGGAATTGGTTTGAATCAGCGGTTTCCAGCCTTTTTCGGGCAGGTAGGCCGTGCGCATCACGTTGACAAAGGGCGTCTCACCCGCGCGCGGCGCAAAATCCTGCCCCTCGAACGTCGCCACCTTGAAGCCCTTCACGCCCGCCGGGCGGATGATCTTCACAGCGAAATTCGCCAGACCGAGCATGGGGATTTTGGTCTTCTTCGCGCGGTAACTGGTTTCAAGGTGTTTGACGATTTCCTTGAAGCCTTTGCCCTTCGCCCACGTCGCGGGCGTCAGTGCCAGCAACAACGCGGCGGCCAAAGCCAGACTAAAAAAACGTCGCGTCATCATCTCGATTCCTCCTGAAAAGGTAGGACAGACTAAAGTCTGTCCTACCGGTTTGAATCGCGGCGTTTGGTTTTCACGGCCACGCCGCTCCAATCGAAATCAATGTTGGGGATGCCGAAGCGGCCCACCAACTGGCTGATCTTTTCGGGATCGAGCGGGCCGACGACGTTGACGACCATCAGTTTTTTGGGATCGCTCAGCAGCACGCCGATGCCCTGAATGACATCGCCGTTGTGCATCATAAAAACTTCGACGTTCTCGCCGTCGCGTTTGCTGCGCACGCCGACGATGCGCGACCAGCCGGGCGCTTGCAGTTGCTGGCGCAACACTTCGACATCCTGCGCGGTGAACTGATTGAGCTGGTCGAATTCGACGCCTTTGACATAAACGCCCTTGACCATGTTCAGAATCTCTTTGACCGCCGCCTGATCGGCCTTGTCGCCTTGCATGAATTTCGCCGCCAACCGCAGCAGGCCGCTGTCCACCGTCACGTCAATCGTTTCGACAGCGTTGGGGAACAGCCGGTCTAGGTGATCCATCTGCACACGCGCCGGGTCTTGCGCGCGCACGGCCACGTTCGCGCAAATGAGCAGCGCCAATATCATCAACCTGAGAGCAAAGGGTTTCATAAATTCTCCTCGTCATAAGCGCATGAAGTTCAGCCTTTAGGCTGCCGTGCTGGCCGCCAGGCGAACGCGCAGCCTAAAGGCTGAACTCCATGCGCTTATGCCATTGTTATTGTCATTCCGTCGTGTTCATTGATTGGGGTTTTCACTCGCTTGCCGCACCTTGCGTTGCGCGGCATTCAGCTTGGTGCTGGCGATTTGCAGGGCCAGCATGACTTGTTCTTTGGCGCGTTCGCCCTCGGCAATTTCGCGTTGCCGTTCGCGGTAACGGTTTACGCCGAACACGCCAGCCAACATCAGGCAAGCTAGCGCGCCCGCCGTCACCCATTGCAGTTGTGGCAATTGGAACCAACCAGTCAGTTGGCCAACCAGCCGCTGCCACCAATGCATGCGTTCACTGGGCCGCTCAACGCGCTCGGCCTCCGGCTGTTCGCCGAGCCGCGCCATCACACGCGCAGTGAAATCAGGACTCGGCTCTGCGCGTTGCAACGCCGCGCGCAAAGCCTTTTCCAACTCGAAACTCATAATGCTTTCTCTCCCAAACTGCGCCCGACTTTTTCTCTCAGCTTCTCTCGCAGGAGGGCCAGCGAGCGGCGCAAGTGGCTCTTGACGGTATTGAGCGGCATTTCCAGCGCCTCGGCGATCTCGGTCGGGTCCATATCTTCCTGATAGCGCAAGGTCACGATCAGCCGCGGCATTTCGGGCAGCGTGGCGACATAGCGGCGCAGCGTCTGGTTCAACAACAGGTCGCCGTGTTTTGCCGGGGCCGCCGGTTCGCTCACCTCTTCCCATTCGACCGTTTGCATGCGGTTGCGCCGGGCGTAATCAATGCAGCGATGCCCCGTCACCTTGCGCAGCCAGTGTTTCAAATGCTCCGGCGATTCGATCACGGCCAGGTGGCGGTACAGGTGCAGAAAGACATCCTGCGCGACTTCTTCGGCGATGTGGCGGTCGCGCAGAAAGTTCCGCGCCACACTAAAAACCATCGCCTGATGTGTGCGCACCAGGGCGGCAAAAGCTGCCTGCTCTCCTTGCCTGGCGCGCAGCAGCGTGTCTGTGGATACCCCAGTGGTAGTTGCCGCGCTCAAACCTTCTCGCTGCATGCTTGATCCCAATTGGGCCAATTCGTGTTGGTGGTTGCGTTCGCTTTGTCTTGCATTGGTCATTACGAGGCGTGAGTGACAGGAGAATGCAAAAAGATGCAGGCTGGCTGAAAAATCTTTGCGAGTGGCTGGGGAGTAGTAAGCGTAGGGTTTTGGAATGAATGCTTAAAGCTGCGGACTTGAACGTGGGGCAAGTTGCCAACTTGTCCCATCCTCAATCTGCACATTTATAGGAATCCAAGCGCGCATATCCGCCGGAATACGGCGGATATGCGGCATTTCAGCCGGATATTTCGCGCGCGCCAATTGCTCTACTTCCACCCGGCTGTCGCCCACAAACAACTCTTCGCCGGCCACTGCAATGTGGCGTCCGCGATAACGATTGAACACGTCCAGCCGCTCGGCATTCTCGCTGAACCAAAGCAGATTACGCCGCGCCTGTTCGAACAGCCGTCCCAACTCCGGCGGCATTTCGTGCTCCTCGATAACAACTTGTAGATGCATCTTTGACCTCCGCGCGAATAATAAACCGAACTGCCTGGCGGGCCAACCATGCTGGGCATTTGCCTCGCCCCGCGCGCGAATGCTATCAATGGCGCGGAGGCAATCAACTCAATCTGTTATGACCAACTATCAAGAACTTACTTCGCTCGCGGCGCTCGACGCATTGCTGCTGGCTTCGCATCAACAACCGGTGCTGTTTTTCAAACACAGCAACACCTGCCCGATCAGCACGCGCGCCTATGGCGAATTTGAAAAGTATCTGGCCTCCGCTGCCAGCGCCGCCGTCAAGCACGCCCTCATCGTCGTGCAAACAGCGCGCGCGGTGAGCGACCACCTGGCCGCGCTCACCGGCGTTGAACACGAATCGCCACAAGCGATCATAGTGCGTGATGGCAAAGCAGTGTGGGACGAATCGCACTTCCAACTCAAATGCGAAGTGCTGGCCGCCGCCGTCAGTCAGGCCCAGCAGGCTGGCGCATAATCACTCCGTCTTCACCTCCGCCATAAACTTCGCATCGAGCAAGCCCGTCGCCTTCGTGCGTTTTTGCGAATAGACCTGTTGAATCAGCTTCGCCACCAGCCCCGTCCAACCCGTCTGATGACTCGCGCCCAGCCCCGCGCCCGTATCGCCGTGGAAGTATTCGTAAAACAGCAAATGATCGCGCCAGTGCGGGTCATTCTGAAATTTCGCGCCGTCGCCGAAGGTGGGCCGCCGTCCTTGCCCATCGCGCAAAAACAGCTTCGTCAGCCGCCGTGACAATTCGATGCTCACGTCCCACAGGTTCAACATGTGCCCCGATCCGGTCGGATACTCGACCAGGAAATCGTTGCCGAGATAAAAATGGAATTTCTGCAATGATTCGATAATCAGGAAGTTGACTGGAAACCAAATCGGCCCGCGCCCATTCGAATTGCCGCCAAACAGCCCCGAGCGCGATTCAGCCGGTTCGTAATCCACGCGATGCTGCTGGCCGTCCACCGCCAACAGGTAAGGCCGCGTCTCGTGATACTTCGACAACGAACGTATGCCATACGGCGAGAGGAATTCGCTCTCGTCCAGCATCACCCGGCAAATGCGCTTTAACCGCTCGGCGCTGACCAGCGAGAAGAAACGGCGCGACCCCGTGCGTTTGCGCTGCGAGGCAATGAACTGGCCGAGTTCGGGCACGTTGTCTATGAACCATTGCATGCGTTCTTGAAAGCCCTCGTGCTGATCCAGCAGTTCGGGTTCCAGGCTTTCGACCGCAAACAGCGGGATCAAGCTGACCATCGAACGCACGCGCATCGGGAAGCGTTCCCCATTCGGCAATTGCAACACGTCGTAATAAAAGCCATCGGCCTCGTCCCACAACTCTTCGCCACCCATGTTGTTCATCGCGGCTGAAATGTAGACGAAGTGTTCGAGGAACTTCGACGCCACGTCTTCATAGGCCGGATTGGTTTTCGCCAGTTCCAGCGCGATCACCATCATGTTCAGGCAATACATGCCCATCCAACTGGTCGCGTCGGATTGTTCGAGGTGCCCGCCGGTGGGCAGCGCGGTGCTGCGGTCAAACACGCCGATGTTATCCAGCCCCAGAAAGCCGCCCTCAAAAACGTTGTTGCCCTCGCGGTCTTTGCGGTTGACCCACCAGGTGAAATTGATGAGCAGCTTGTGGAAGATTTTTTCGAGGAAGGTGTGATCAGCCACGCCCGTGTTCTTCTGTTCGATGCGGTAAACGCGCCACGCCGCCCAGGCATGCACAGGCGGATTCACATCGCCAAAGGCCCACTCATACGCCGGTATCTGCCCGTTCGGATGCATGTACCATTCGCGCAGCATCAACAGCAGTTGCTCTTTGGCAAAGTCGGGATCAACGAGCGCCAGCGGGATGCAATGAAAGGCCAGGTCCCAGGCGGCGAACCATGGGTACTCCCATTTGTCCGGCATCGAGATGATGTTCTGGCAATATAGATGACCCCAATCACGATTGCGCCCTTTCAGCCGCTCAGCCGGCGGCGTGGGCTGATTCGCATCGCCGCGCAACCAGTCGCGCACGTGGTAATAGTAAAACTGCTTCGACCACAACAACCCCGCGAAAGCCTGGCGCTGCACGTTTTTCAAATCGTTAAGCAGTGGGCCGGGCGGCACGCCTTCGGGCGCGCGCAATTCATAAAACTCATCAGCCTCGGCAATCCGTTTGGCAAAGATTTGATCGAAGCCTTGGTCGAAACCCGCCTCAGCCGGTTCGTCATTCGTGAGCCGCAGTTTGAGCGTCACGCTCTCGCCCGCGCCGATGTTCAGGCCATAGCGCGCCGCCGCCTTGGTGCCGAATTGATTCGGATTGACGGCCTCGCGCCGCCCGTTGACCACACAATCGTTGATGCCGTCTTTGACGAAAGGCGTGTGGTTCGGCACGCCGTAAAGCCGCCGCGCGTTGGTCTCGTTTTCGGTAAAGAGCAACTCCGGCGCGCCCTCGCAGACCAGCCAGCGTTGGCTGCGCTCGAAATGATCCAGCCGGATGGCCTTCGTCTCCGGCAAACTCTCGACCTCTTCCAAACGCGGCTTCCGGCTATGTCCTCCCTCATTGGCCCACGACCAGATGTTGCGAAACCAAACCGTCGGCAACACCTCCAGCGTGGCCGGCTCAGGCCCGCGATTGGCGATGGTGAGGCGGATCAGTATGTCTTCGACCGTGGCCTTGGCGTATTCGACAAACACATCGAAATAGCGGTCATCGGCAAACACGCCCGTGTCCAGCAACTCGAACTCGCCTTCCAGCTTGCCGCGCCGCTGATTCATTTCGACCAATTGGGCGTAGGGGAATTCGCGCTGCGGGTACTTGTACAGGAACTTCATGTACGAATGCGTCGGCGTCGAATCCAGGTAGTAGTAATACTCCTTCACGTCCTCGCCGTGATTCCCCTGTTGCCCGGTCAGGCCGAACAGGCGCTCTTTCAAAAACGGATCGCGCCCGTTCCACAACGCCAGCGCAAAACAAATCTGCTGCCGCCGGTCGCAGATGCCGCCCAGGCCGTCTTCGCCCCAGCGATAGGCTTTGGAGCGCGCCTGCTCGTGCGGCAGGTAATCCCAGGCCGTGCCATCGGGCGAATAATCTTCGCGCACCGTACCCCAGGCGCGTTCGCTCAGGTACGGCCCCCAGCGTTTCCAATGACCGCGCCGGGCGCGCGATTCTTTCAGGCGAATTTCCTCTTCGATTAAGTTGGGCTTTTCGGGCATCGAGTGATCCTCTTTGATTCGGGTTTGATTTGGGCGTGTTGTTGTCCGGCAAAGCGCCGCGCGGTGATACGGCGCGGGTTTCGACTTTGCGAACGAGCCGCATCTTACGCTACCCGCGCGATGGTGTTAATCGTTTCGTGCGCGGGCGCTGAGAGAGTTGATTGGAAGGCGGAGGCTGACTGAGCGGCCACCAGGTCTGGCGACGATCAAAGCGGGGAAGAAATAGCAGCTTCGACGCAGCGGAAAATCCGCAGGTGAGCGCAACCCATGCAAGCGGCGCTCACCCGCGCACCTAAATCGAACTACACAACATTGGTACACTCCGCCATATATGAGCGCGTCAGGTGCAGGCGTTTAGAGTTCAAGCTTTAGCTTGTTTTGGCGCGCGGCGCGCCCGGACAAGCTAAAGCTTGAACTCAAAACGCCTGGCCGCCAGCGCCGCATTTTCTATCAGCACCCCAAACTTGGTCGTTCCGATTTAGGCTTAGCGGACGATTTCAGTATTGCGCGCCGGACACGGGCTGATCGCCACGCTGACCATGCGCGCGCACCAGATAGGCGCCGTTGGAACTGCGCACCACAAACCAGTTGCCATCCGCAGGCCGCCAGACGGCAATATCCGCCTTGCCATCTCCGTCATAATCACCCGGCGTCGGCACATCGAAATAAGGCGCGGCACTCGTCCCCCAACGCTGCGCCTGCGTTTGCCCATCGCTGCTACGGCGTATGTACCAATTGCTGTCAGCGCCGCGCCAGACGGCCAGGTCTGTCTTGCCGTCGCCATCGTAATCGGCTGGCACGGGCACATCGAAATACGGCGCATAGCTCGCCCCCCAACCGATGACCTTCGCTCCGCCCGTGCTGTATTTGATGTGCCAGTCAGAGCCGCGCCAGACCGCGAGGTCGGTCTTGCCATCGCCATCGTAATCGCCCGGCACCACAGTATCGCCCGGCGCGCCGAATTGTTCGCCAAGGATGCCGCCATCGGAACTGCGCCGCACGTACCAAGTCCCGCTGGCCTGCCGCCAGACCGCGATGTCGGCCTTGCCGTCGCCATCGTAATCGCCCGGCACCGGCACATCGTTGTATGGCGCATAGCTCGCGCCCCAGGCTTGCTGCAACACTTGCCCATCGGCGCTTTTGCGGATGTGCC
>JANOWX010000130.1:0-2325 GCA_031418175.1 Acidobacteriota bacterium
TCATCGTCATCAGAGAGAGTTATTGTAGGTGGCGATGGAGAGAGAAACTTAAAAAGACAGTGTTCGAGAATTCTACCCGCTATAGTTTCAGCCTTGGCCGGACAATGGTTGGCATATTGCTTCTTGAACCCACTCAAATGCACGGTAGTCAATTGCTTTGCAGGTTTAGTGTCAACAAGCGAAGGTTTGCCGACACCGCTTTGTGCAACTGAGAAAGTGAATTCACGACGATGCCACTTGGATTCCTCTCTGTATACACTTGTTACTGTAGTTTCATCAAACGCATGAAGCCAACTGAAACGCCCAACACCCTTTCCGCCGAGAGCCTCTTTGTAACGACTGAATGAAGTATTGAAGGATTCGAAGTTGGCATCTGTGAAGCCAACCCCGTTGTCTTCAACCCGAAAGCCGATTATGGGTTTGTTCCCGCGAAGCGTTTCCCCATGCAAATCCATCTGGCTTAAATCCCTCTCCACATGAATGCTTATACGACGGTCTGGTTGCTTGCAGTCCTCAAGAGCATCAAATGCGTTGACGACGGCTTCGTACAATGGCAGCAGAGACCGCGATATGGCGAGCGGCTCTCTTTCGAGGTAACCTTTTAAGTCGAAGTCCATGATGTCTCCCTATTCTGGTTGAAAGCGATAGTAGCACATAGCAATCCTCTCTACAGTCCAGCATTTAGTGCTTCTTGATTTGTTACTGAACAACGCCCGGCAGCGCGAACCCCGCCCCCGCATCCACCAACACCAACACCCAATCATTCCCCCGCCCGCTGCTCGGCGGCGTGAAGGTCTGGATGCCGAAGCTGTCCTGATCCTTTAGCGAATAGGCCGTGCCGTAGCGCGGGTCGTACCAATACTGCCGCTGTTGTTCAGCTTTGATGACGCTTTTGTCCAGCGTGAAGCTGTCGCCGTGCGGGGTGTAAAACAGCGCGAACGAGCCGTCGCTGGCGCGGGCCGCGCGCATGCGAGCGCCGCCGGTCGTGGGGCCGTTCAGGATCAAGCGTTGAGCGGGGACGAGTTTGGTGAAGGGCAGCGCCTCGAACAAGCGGCGCAGATGGCGCATTTGGAACGCGCCCGGATGATCGAGCGCTTCGTGCCAGGGGATGTTCGCGCCGATGATGCTGCCGGGTCCGCCGAAGAGGTCGCGGATGCGGTTGGGGTCGCCGACGGTGCGCGGGGCTTGGCTGCCGGCTTGTCTGGTTGGTGGTTTGTACATTTGCCAGATGTTGTTGTTGCCATACGTGTGGCCGCACGCGCCCGCCAGCACTGACCACTAAGCCGCCTGGCGCGCGTCGAAATCGTCGAAGCGCGCAATGCCGTCGGCGTTGCGGTTGTAAAAGCCGACGGGGATGCCTTCGTAACGCGGCTCGCCATCCAGCGTCGGTTTCGCGGGCGTCAGCGCGTAGTCGTGTTCGACATACAGCCCGTTGTCGTGATCGCGCGGCGTGCGAGGACTGGAACATGTTGAAATCGAGCCAGGGCGCGTCGTGCAATTTGAGCGATGACATGCCGGGGCCGATGGGGTGAAAGGTTTTTAGATGTGCACCACCATCGCCTTCGCCCAAGCCCGCCGCCAGCGCATCAATGATGGCACGTTCGGCGTCGTTGGTGATCGAACGGTCGCCGCCCAGCACCCAGATGAGCGGTTTGTCTTTGTAACGCGCGCCGAGAAAGCGCCCGTACTGGCGGGCATTCGCCGGATTGAACGCTGCCTTGCCCAAGGCCCAATGGCTGCCCCAAGTCGGCAGCAGCCCAATGTACAAGCCCAACGCTTCGGCTTTGTTGACGATGAAATCCACGTGGCGGAAGTAGGCCTCGTTGGGCCTTCAATGAGCGGCAAGTCGCCGTATGGATTGGGCACGGTCAGTCCGCCGAGTTGCGCCAGCACGACGGCCTGGATCACGGTGAAGCCTTTTTGCGCGCGGTTGGTCAGGTATTGCGCCACCTCTTCGCGGTTGCGACGATGGAACAATTCCCAGGCCGTGTCGCCGAGATAAAAGAAAGGCTTGCCATTTTCGTACTGCAAATAGCGGCGGTTCGCGGTGAGTTTGAGTTTGGGCAGCGTTTGCCCGAAGGCGCTGACGGGCGCGAGCAGCAGCGTGGTGGCAATGCTGAAAGAGCGGACAAGCTGGAGCAGTTGCTTCACGGGTTCGACTCCTGGATAGATTGCGGTTTTCGGATGTGAGTGTTGACGCGCGTTACTCTAAATCGAACCACACAAGATTGGTACACCGGTACAGTACCGCGCGCGTGAGCAAGCGGAGCCGTCACCTTGCGCTCATTGGGTATGAGCTGCCAACAGCCGCTTGCTCACGCGCGC
>JANOWX010000131.1:0-2846 GCA_031418175.1 Acidobacteriota bacterium
TTACTTTTGATTTTTATCTCAGGCGGAGCGCGCGTGTGGGACGGGCGCTCCGCGCTTTTGAGGTTTTATGCAGTATCGCAAGTTGTTCTTCGCTATCTTTGTTTTATGTCTGAGCGCTTCTTACGCAGCGGCCCAACAGCCCGCCAAAGTACGCAAACCCGTCAAGAATCCGCCACAATATCCGAACATCATTGACCTGGAAGGGCGGCAGCCACAGCCACAGCCTGCCCCACCGAAAACGCCGGAAGCCACGACGGCAGCCGCCAACGCGCAACAACCCGATGCGCTGGTGCAAGCCGTTATGTTACTCGTCGGCGAAGTGCGGACGCTGACCGGCGAGATGCGCGCGCTCAATTTGCGGCAGCAGGCGCAGGTGGAACTGACGCGCATGACGCGGCTGGATTTGCGCGTGGATCATTACGAACGCGAGTTGAAAACGGTCCAATACCGCATTGCCGCGTTGGAAGTGGACGAACAGAATCTGACGCAGTTGATGTCGCGCGACGGCTTGCTGGCGCAAACCGCGACCATCGGCACGCTCGACCGCGACGCCACCATGCGCCAACTCAAACAGCAACACGAATACCGGCTGCGGCTGGTGCAGGATGAGAAAGAACGTTCGCGCCGCATCGAGGCCGATTTGACCAAAGAGTTGAACGCGGTCAAAGCGGCCGGGACTGAGTCGGAACAGCGCATCAAGCAGACTGAAGCGTTGTTGAAAGGCAATTTACCTGAACGGTAATTCAACCATCCGGCTCGAAACCGTCCTGACCGAACCACGCCTTACGCCCAAGCTACAGATGGCGTTTTTTGTCGCACTGAACTTTGGGATGCTGGGGGAACTGGCCGATGGTTCGCTCAGTGCGGCGGAGGCTGTCCGCGTTTTCTTTCACGCTGAGAATTGCCTGTTCGTGCGCAAACAGTTGCAAGACCGGAGGGCCGATGAGGTAATGAGCCGTGGCGTACAACTGCCGGATTTGTTCGATACGCTGCCAGCGCAAGAGGCGCAGCGGGCGTTTCACCGCGAACTGGCGGTCATTCGCGCGCTTTGCCGGACGCTGCTGGCTGAGTTGCGGCTCACCGCCTAATCACACCCATCGAAATCAGGAGACACCATGAACGAAGAGAATTTGAAACGCCGTGATTTCATCAAAGGCTCGACGCTCGCCGGGCTGGCCGCGCCCTTCCTATCCAACGAAGCTTTGAGCGCCACAACACAACAGCGTCCGGCAATGGGCCAAGCCCTGCCCGTCATCATCTCCAGCACGAACGGCGCAAACATTCCGAAACGCGGCGTGACCCCGGCGGGCATCAGTTGCCTGGAACGCGCGATGCAAATTTTGAAAGCGGGCGGCGATACGCTCGACGCCGTCGTCGCGGGCGTCAACATCGTCGAAGACGACCCTGATGACTCTTCGGTCGGTTACGCCGGGCTGCCCAACGAAGAGTGCGAAGTCGAACTCGATGCCAGCGTGATGCACGGCCCGTCGCGGCGCGCGGGCGCGGTTGCCAGTCTCAAGAACATCCGAAACCCATCCAAAGTCGCCAAGCTCGTGCTCGAACGCACCAGCCACATGCTGATCGTCGGCGAAGGCGCGCTGAAATTCGCGCTCAAGCACGGCTTCAAAAAAGAAGACCTGCTGACCGAAGAATCGCGCCAAGCCTGGCTGGCCTGGCGCGAAAGTTTGAATCCCAAAGACAATTGGGGCCCCAATTCGCGCAAGCCCGCCTCCGCTTCCACGCGCAAAGTTTCGCAAACCAATCTGTCACCCGAAGACGCCCGGCTGCAAAACTGGATCGCCGAGATTTTGCATTGGCGTCCGACCGGCACGATCAATTGTCTGGCCGTGGATGCCAACAACGACATCTCCGGCGTGACGACGACGTCGGGCTTGGCCTGGAAGATTCCCGGGCGCGTCGGCGATTCGCCGCTGATCGGTTGCGGCCTTTACGTAGACAACGAAGTCGGCGCGGCGGGTTCGACCGGGCTCGGTGAAGAGAACATCTACATCAACGGCGGCCACACCGTCGTCGAGATGATGCGCCAAGGCAAATCGCCGACCGACGCCGCGCTGGAAGCCTGCAAACGCGTGGCCGCGCGTTACGGCAACAACCAGCAAGAACTGGGCGAGTTTGACCTCACCTTTTACGCCGTCAACAAGCGGGGCGAATACGGCGCGGCGTCGCTGTGGAACGGGCAGCGGAACACGCGCGGCGAATTGAGCCGCAATAAATTTGCGGTGCACGATGGGAAGGAAGCGAGGTTGTTGGAGACGGCGTATTTGTTTGAGCGGAAGTGAGTGGGGCTGTCGCTAATTCACTTCTGTGTAAATGGAATGAGGTGTCTAATACTAGACACCAGAACAGCAGTCGAATTCAAGTTAGGCGCTTCTCTAAGCGACAGAGGAGGGTTCATGTGAACATAGACAAAAATATACACCGCCGCAGCTTTATCCTTACCGGATTGGCTGCTGCAGGTTGTGCGACGACGGGGCTGCGACAGCCCGCGCAGAACGCCACGGCGAAGCGAGTCGTTACGATGCAGGCTCAACCTCGTCCTTTCGAAATGGATTTACAGAAGACCGCGGTCATTGTCGTGGACATGCAGAACGACTTCGGTTCAAAGGGCGGCTTGTTGGATCGCCTTGGAGTAAGCATTGCGGAGATTCGGGCGGTCATCCCACCGACGGCGAGGGCTTTGGCGGCTGCGCGCAACGCGGGGATACCGATCGTCTATCTCAAGATGGCCTATCGCCCGGATCTTTCTGACCTTGGTGCTTCCGACGCTCCCAACCGGATCGGCCATCTGCAGGCTGGTGTTGGCAAGACCGTCACCGCCCCGAATG
>JANOWX010000132.1:0-19104 GCA_031418175.1 Acidobacteriota bacterium
TCATCAGTCGGTTCCATACGCAGCGTCGTGGCGTGACGCGGGGGCAGCTTCACGTCCACCAGCGAGCGCGTGTTGCGGATCATCACGTCGCGCATCAGGTCGCGCATTTGCTCTTTGTTGGCGGGCACGCGCGGTTTGCCAGCGGTCATATAGCTGGCGCGGAATTCCTTTTCGGTTTTGAAGATGCCGGGTTTGAGCAGCGTCAGCAGGTTGAACAGTTCGACCAATGAGTTCTGCACCGGCGTGGCCGAGAGCAGCAGCAGGAAGCGTTTGTTGAGCGCGTTGACCAGCTTCCAATTGGCGGTTACGCGGTTTTTCAGATGGTGCGCCTCGTCCACGATCACCAGATCGTAATGCTGCGCGGCCAATAACTCCTGCTGCTCGGCCCGCCGCGCCGTGGCGATCGAAGTGATCACGCGCGGCTGCGCCCAGAAGGCGGCGGCGTTGCTCTTCAACAAACTGTCGTAGGTCGTGGCAAACGTCACGTTGAATTTGACCGCCAACTCTTCCTGCCACTGGCCGACGAGGGTGGCGGGCACCAGCACCAGCACGCGCTGGGCCATGCCGCGCAGCAGATATTCTTTCAGCACCATGCCGGCTTCGATGGTTTTGCCCAGGCCGACCTCATCGGCCAACAGCACGCGCCCGCGAAATTGTTTCAAGACCTTGCGCACGGTTTCGAGTTGGTACCAATAGGTCTCGACGCCTTGCAGCAAGGGCAGGCAGAGCAATTCGTCGAAGCCTTGCAGCAGGCCCAATTGTGCGAGTTCGTTGCGCAAGCGAAAGGCTGTCTGGTCTTGTTCGCCGCTGGCTTGGCGCACGGCCAGCGCGGCGGTTAGCGCTTCCGGGATTTCGAACGCGAGCGGGATGCGGAGGTCGTAGCGCGGCAGTGGCGGGCAAGCCGCTTCGACTGTTGGCGCGGCTGCGACAGGCAAGGCGGCGGCTACTTTGGTTTTGGGCTTGGCTTTGGCAAGTGCGGGTTTCTGTTTCTTGTCGGTCTTGCGCTCGGCGGTCTTTTTGGCGGCGACGGAACGTTTCTGGCTGTCGGCGTGGCGCTCGACCTTGTTCAGCCAGCCATGAAAGAAGTTGCGCAGCGCCCAATTGCCGGGCAGTTGCATAAACGCGCCATACAAATCGTGCCACTCGTACTGACTGGCGACTTGGGCGGCGCGCGGCAACAATCCTTGCTGGGCCAGCGCGACGATTTGTATCAACTGGTCTTCGTTCCCACGCGCTACCCAATGTTTGGTATACCGCTGCAAGTAACGCAGGGCGTGTTCGGGCTTTTCGGCCAGCAGCGCGGCGGAGGCGCTCAGCAACAGCACGTCGTGATCGTGCGGCAGGGCGCTGAGCGCGGGCAGCGCGGCATTCAGCGCCAGCGGGTTGAGCTTGACGACTTCGTCAAACAGGCGTTGTTTCAAGACCTGCGGCGTGGCGGCAGGATTTGGCGTGGTTGGTTGATTCATCAGAGCAGCGCGCGAATCGCGGCAACCAGTTTGTCGCAGCCGCCTTTCATCAGCACATCGGTGGTTGGCCGCCGGTAGGTCGTTTCATACTCGGCAACGGTCGCTTGAACTGCGGCTTCGGTCAGCCCTTCGTGATTGATGGTCAGCGCGATGACAGGTTTTTGCGCGAGTAATTCCAGGATTTGGATTTCGCGATCCAAAACACCCGTGGGGCCGCCCATTGGATAATTTTCAAACCCGTCATACACCTTGCGCGCCGGCGCGTGTTGCAGAATCATCCCGTCCACGCGGCCCGCCGCAATCAGTTCGAAGCCGCCCGGATAGGCCGGGTGCGCGATGCTGCCTTGGCCTTCCAGCAGGATTACTTGCGGGTGCTCATTCATCCATGCCTGATAGATTGCATTTTCGATCTCGCCGGTCACGAAGTCGTTGACGAGCGAATCGAGCACGATGCCGTATTTCACGCCCTGCATCCACGAGGTCTGCCCGGTGCCGATCAATTCGCTTTTGATGCCCGCGTCGTTCAGCGCCTGATTCAGTTTGACCGCCGTCGTGCGTTTGCCGATGGCCGAATCGGTGCCGAGCACGGCGAGCTTGAGGGCTTTGACCTCGGCGATTTTGCCGCTGAAAAAATGCAGTTGCGAACGCGGGGGCGGGCGGCGTATGTCGCGGATTTGTACGTTGTGTTGGCGCGCTAAGGCTTGGAACTCGGCGTCTTCGGAAAGAAATTCGTGCAGGCCGCTGTCAATGTTCAGACCTTGCTCAATGGCGCGTTTGACGGTGCGGCGCGCTTCTTTCGGCAAGCGCCCGCCATCGGGGGCGAGGCCGATGACCAGATAGCGCGGCTTCATCATCGTTCTCGCCAGGGCTTCGTCGAGGCTGGCGTAAATCGGGATTTGTTTGAGTTTGTTTTCCAGCACGCCGCCGGCATCGTAGCCCGCGTGGCGGCTGTCAATAACGCCCAGCACCAGATAGCGCGCGGTGTGGCGCACCAAGCCGTTGGCGGTTTTGCCGTTGGGGGTGGCGAATGCTCCTTCGCAGTAGATGAGTGCCGTGCCGTCCATAAGGTTTTCTGGGAAATTGATTGTGTGGTTGCGCGCGGCAGCTTACCAGGGCAGTCAATTTTCAGCCATAGCAATTCGCCAGATTCGAGAAGCCTGTTATGCTAACGGCTCTTTTGTAGCTTGGCAGACGAAATCATTGCCGCCGTTTTGTAGAGGATTCAAAGCACGTGGAGCATCTTTCCTTTCAAGTCATCCAGCAAGACAAACAATCCCATGCACGCTTGGGCCGCATAGTCACCGCCCACAGCGTCATCGAAACGCCCGTCTTCATGCCCGTCGGCACACAAGGCACCGTCAAAGCCATGACGCAGGAGATGCTGGAACAACTCGACGCGCGCATCATCCTGGGCAACACCTACCACCTGTTTTTGCGGCCCGGGCTGGAAACGATGTTGGCGCTGGGCGGACTGCACAAATTCAATGCCTGGCCGCGTTCGCTGCTGACTGATAGCGGCGGGTTTCAGGTGTTTAGCCTCAGCGACATCCGCAAACTCAAAGAAGAAGGCGTCGAGTTCCGCTCGCATCTGGACGGCTCGAAACAGTTCCTCTCGCCCGAAGTTTCGATGCGGATGCAGCACGCCCTGGGGTCGGACATCGTGATGTGCTTCGATGAATGCACGCCGTATCCGGCTACGCACGCGCAAACGCGGCAGTCGCTGGAATTGACCTCGCGCTGGGCGGCGCGGTCGCGGGCGGAATTTGACCGGCTGAAAAATACCCCAGCTTCCACCGGCCAAGCCATGTCGCTCTTCGGCATAGTGCAAGGCGGCGTTTTTCACGATTTGCGGCGGCAGAGTTTGGACGAGTTGGTCGAGATTGGGTTTGAAGGCTACGCCATCGGGGGCTTGAGCGTTGGGGAAGAGAAGTCGCTGATGTATGACACGACCGAGTTCATCGCGCCGCAGATGCCGGCGGATAAACCGCGCTACCTGATGGGCGTGGGCACGCCGGAGGATTTGATCGAATCGGTCGCGCGCGGCGTGGATATGTTCGATTGCGTGCTGCCGACACGGAATGCGCGCAACGGGCAGGTCTTTACTTCACGCGGCAAGTTGAACATCAAGAATGCGCAGTATGTTCGTGATGAAAAGCCGCTGGATGAGGCGTGCGCGTGCGCGGTTTGCCGCCGTTATTCACGGGCGTATGTGCGGCACCTGTATCAAGCGGGCGAGATTTTGGCGAGCATTCTGTGCTCCTATCACAACTTGGCCTTCTTCCTTGACACGCTGGGATGCGTGCGGCAAGCTATCGCGCTTGATGGGTTCGCTCAATTCCGCACAAGCTTCCTAACACAATTACAAAGCAGTGCCGATTGAAAAATCGCGGCTCATTGATGTCTTGCGGCAAGCCTCTGGCGAGCGGCTTAAAGCAAAGCAGGACAACATAAACTCTTGCAGAAACTCTTGCAGAAAAGGTAAACCCGCCCCAGTGATGTCACAAACTTTCGCGTTGTTTTTCTTGTTGCAGTCGGCAGGCGGCGCAGGCAGTTTTCTCTTCAGCCTGTTGCCGATGGTGCTGATTTTTGTGCTGTTCTATTTCCTGATTCTGGGGCCGCAGCGCAAGCGGCAGCAACAGACGCAGGCTCTGTTGGACGGTTTGAAGGTCGGCGATTCGGTCGTGACCGGCGGCGGTCTGACCGGAGTCGTCACGCAGTTTTTCGATGACAAACGTTATGTGCAACTGCGCATTTGCGAGAGTCCGGCGGTGCGCATCAAAATCCTGCGCAGTTCGATCACCGAACGCCTGCCGGAAGCGGCGGAGAAGAAATAGGTTTTCGCAATCCCTGGGAGCGCAGTGCTTCCAGCCTGCGTGCCAGGCCGGAAGCCGCTTCTGAAAACCAAGGGGTGATTCGCCACGGCCGCCGCCGGGAAGGACTGCGCTCCCAGGGTTGAGTTAGTTACATCGCAATTATCTTTAGTAGTCATGAAGGTGGTAACGCTATGAATAAGAATCTACGCACGCGCGGCATCGTGATCGGCTTGGTCACGTTCTTTTCGCTGCTGATGATGTTCGGCCCGTGGAATCGGCCCAAAGACGCCGGCAAACTCAAAGCCAGCGACTTCATCAAGCTCAAACAGAACCTCTCGGAAAACATCAAACTGGGGCTTGATCTGAAAGGCGGCACGCATCTGGTGATGCAGGTGCAGACCGACGAAGCGCTCAAGGCGCTGACCGACGGCAATCAGGCCAAGGCAGTCGAAATCCTGAAGAAGGAGAACATCGCCTACAAAGACATCAAGGTGCCCGCCACCGGCCAAGTCGTGGTCGAGACCGAGAACACCAACGATCATGACAAGATCAAGGAGAAGTTGCAGGCGGACTTTAGCACCGATTGGGAGACACGCACGACCACCACGCCCGCCACTGTCACCTTCAATCTGTTGACCTCGGCCGCGGACGTCATCCGCAAACAGGTGACTGAACAGGCCAAAACGATCATCGAGCAGCGCATCAATGCCTTCGGCGTCGCCGAGCCGACCATTCAGTTGCACGGGCGCGAGGAAGACCATCAAATCCTCGTCCAGATGCCCGGCCTGGATAACCCCGATCGCGTGAAGGAACTTATCAAGGGCCAATCCAAGCTTGAACTGAAAGCCGTCGTCGGCACTCTCTACAGAACGAAGGAAGAAGCCGAAGCCTCGATTGCGGGCGCGAGCGACAAGGAAGCGTTGGAGATCAACGAGAAGCGCACTGACAGTTCAAGCGCGCAGAACGGCTGGTACGTGGTGGAAAAAACGCCGATCGTTTCCGGTATGGATTTGCGCAACGCGCAGGGCGTGCCGAATGGGCAGGGACTTGGCTACAAGGTCAACTTCCAACTCAAACCCGGCGGGGCCGAAAAATTCGGCACCTGGACGGGTGCGCACATCGGCACCCAGCTTGCCATTGTGCTCGACGGCAAGATCAAGAGCGCGCCGACCATCCAAGGACAGATCAGCGATAGCGGCGAGATCACCGGCAACTTCGCGCAAGCGGAAGCCGAAGATTTGGGCCTGACGCTGCGTTCGGGCGCGTTGCCAGCGAGTCTCAAGTATCTGGAAGAGCGCACGGTCGGTCCGTCGCTGGGCGCGGATTCGATCCGGCAGGGCATCATCGCTTCGATAGTCGGCTTGGGGCTGGTGATCTTGTTTATGCTCTTCTACTACCGCTTCTCCGGTGTGAACGCGGTGGTGGCGCTGGTGCTGAACCTGATTATTTTGCTGGCCGGACTGGCGCTGTTCGGCGCCGTGCTGACGCTGCCGGGCATCGCGGGTGTGATTCTGCTGATCGGTATGGCGGTGGACTCGAACGTGCTGATCTTCGAGCGCATCCGCGAAGAGTTGCGCGCGGGCAAGATCGTGCATTCGGCGATGTCTACGGGTTTTGACAAGGCGCTAGTGACGATCATTGATACGCACGTGACGACCATCGTTTCGTCGGCGTTTCTATACTTCTTCGGCACCGGCCCGATTCGCGGCTTTGCTGTGACGCTGACCATCGGTCTGCTGGCGAATCTGTTCAC
Organism: Acidobacteriota bacterium; assembly: GCA_031418175.1. Lineage (GTDB taxonomy): Bacteria > Acidobacteriota > Blastocatellia > RBC074 > RBC074 > JACPYM01. The sequence continues at coordinate 6,033 of JANOWX010000132.1, forward strand.
GGCGATTTACGTGTCGCGCTCGATGTTCCTCTGGACGCTCAATCGCGGCGGACGCAAGGCCGAGAGCATCAGCATTTAACATTGCCCGGCCTTGGTGTGCCGGCCTTTGGTGGAGGAGGCGGGAGCTTGCCAGTGGCGGCTTCCGCGCGCCGCAACCAGCGGGATTCATACAGGTGAAATTATGATCGAGATTTTTAAGCACGCGAACTACGACTTCCTGGGCAAGAAGTACCTATTCATCGGTCTTTCCTGGGTTTTGATTTTGGCCGGATTGGTCTCGGTGCTCTATCGCACCTTCGACGGCAAGCCGAACACGTTCGCCTTTAACATGGGCGTGGACTTCGCGGGCGGCACGATGACCAACGTCAAATTCAAAGACCGGCCCGACCTCGGCAAAATACGCGCGGCGATTGCGGCGCAGGGGATTGACGCTTCGACGATCACGTTGCAACCGGTGGGCGAAGAGATCGGTCAAGCGCCGAAGAACGAAGTGTTGGTGCGCTTGCCCAATTTGGTGACGGTCGTGCGGCAAGCGGGTCAATCCGAAACCGGCGCCACCGCGACTTCGGATGCGGACATCGGCAAGCAGAAAGTGATGGCGGCGCTGGCGACCTTCAACGACCCTTCGGCCAAGGGGAAGGTTGACCTCAACAACATCGGCAGAGACGTACTGCGCAGCGCATTGAACGCCAAGGCTGGGTTGGATTCGACCCGCGCCGATGAGATTGCCGGACGCATCGTCGAATACCGCGACAAACAACGCGGCGGCTTGATCGCCAGCCTGGACGAGGTCAAGAGCTTGAGCGGCATCGAACCGCAAGTCGGCGGGAAGCTGGCCGAAAACTTTTTCACGGGCGCTTCGGCGGTGAAGAGCGCCGAGGCCGTTTCGCCGCAAGTCGGCGCCGACCTGCGCAACCGCGCGGTTTACGTGACGATTGTCGCTTGTCTAGGGATGTTGATCTATGTGGCCTTCCGCTTCAAATCCTGGGGCTTCGGTGTGGGCGCGATTATTGCCGTCTTTCACGACGTGTTGGTGACGCTGGGAATTTTCTCGGTCATGCAATGGGAGATCAATCTGACGGTGATCGCGGCCTTGTTGACGCTGGTCGGTTATTCGATGAATGACACCATCGTGATCTTCGACCGCATCCGGGAAATGGTGCGCAGCCGGCGCCGCGAGAGCTTGGAGAAAGTTTCCAACGACGCGATCAATCAAACGCTGTCACGCACCATCATTACTTCCGGGCTGACCTTTCTGACGGTGCTGGCTATGCTGCTTTTCGGCGGTGAAGTGTTGAAGAGCTTCTCTTGGGCGTTGTTCATCGGCATCATCGTCGGCACGTACTCTTCGATTTATATCGCCAGCCCCTTCATGCTTTGGTGGGAGCAATGGCGCGGCGGTAAGCACACGGCGCCGGTGGCGGCGGTCAATAAGGTTGGCGATACCGTGAAAGCAGGCGTGACCATCGGCAATGCCGGTGTTACTCCGGATATGCTGGCGGCCGCAGGCGTTTCCATTGCGCCGCGCAAAGGTAATAAGCGCGGGCAGAAATAAGAAACTCATGCAAAATGCCGATTTGAAGAAAAGTCTGCAAATCGGCATTTTAGTTATGAAAATCACCCTTGGATGTCTTGACTTGAATACAACCCGATAGTAGACTCCCCCGCGTTGCTGACCCATCACATCGAAGTATTCAAATTTAGAAATAGCGGAAAGAGTTCCTTGGTTGAATGCCTGTAGCATTTCGGGCGAGCACTTTACCGGATAAGTCTACTGGCTTACCCACGAAGCCTGCTTATCCGATTCGCCAAAGTTTCCACTTTGTGAGTAACCGTGCTATGGGATTGGTGCTAGGGTAGGTTGGCGAATCACTTCATTCACTAACAGTCTCAAAATCTGGCGTTACTAAATTCTTTATGGCCGGAAAGGTCTGCGGTTCGCGCTCGTTTGGTCTTACGAACTAAGCGGCGTTGAGTTGGCCAAGCCGTCCTATATTGATCCCATCGGCTTTGTAGTAAACGGAGGTTATCAGGCTATGTTCGATAGCTTACCTGAATCGTCAAGTCATGCGCAGGACGCTAGCCGCACCGGCAAGTTTATGTTGGTGACGAGCTTAATCTATGCCGCGATCTTGCTGACAGCCGCAGTGGCCTCGATTCTTTATTTGAATCCGGGTCTGGCCGATGCATTGGACGTGTCAACCATGTTGGCGCCGCCGCCGCCGCCCGCCGCGCCGCCGCCGCCAGCGGCTAATCAAGTCGTCATCAAAAACACGCCGGCGCCCACAACTTTTGTCCCGCCGACCAAGCCGCCCGAAAAGATTCCCGATCCCACGACCATCGTCTCGCGTCCGGTTGTGGCTGTTTCCACGGGCGTACCGGGTGGTGTGCCTGGCGGACAACCTGGAGGTGTGCCGGGAGGCGTGGCTGGCTCAAAAGGCGATGCCGATCCGCCACCACCGCCGCCACCGCCACCGAAACCTACTCCTGAACCTACACCCAAACCTGAACCGCCCAAGCAGATCAAGGTTTCTGGCGGCGTGTTGCAAGGCAGCGCTTTGAACAAGGTGCAGCCCACCTACCCGCCGATTGCGAAGGCCGCGCGCGCGTCCGGCGCGGTGCAGGTGCAGGTCACGATTTCGGAAGAAGGGCGTGTGATTGAAGCCAGCGTCGTCAATGGCCACCCACTGTTGCGAGAAGCCGCGCTCCAGGCGGCCCGGCAATGGCGGTTCAAACCGACCGAGCTTTCTGGCGTGCCTGTCAAAGTGCAAGGCGTTCTGACCTTCAATTTCACGCTCCAATAGTCCGTGCCTGCTGTTCGCACGTGCCCGAAATTGTAGGACGGGAACAAATAGGTTTTCTGAGTGTCTACAGCGGGTGTACAGCCTGCTGGCTTACCGGTCAACCATGTAGTGGTTAATCAGGGTTGATCATCGAAAATAGTAATCTGATCTGGAGGATTTCGACATCATGATTTTGCTTAGCCAAATTTGGTTAGCAGTTGCTCCTTTCGCATTGGCCCTATTGGCTGAAGGCGGCGAGCCTGCTGCTCTCGACTTCTCGGTGATGGGCATGCTGCGCAGCCTGGGCGGTGTCGCCCTGGCTGTCGTGATCATTCTTTTGATTATGTCCATCTGGTCCATCGCGATCATGGTCGAGCGGTTTTTAACCTATAATTCCGCGAAGAATCAGTCGCGCGAATTCGCGCCGAAGGTTGCCGCGTCGCTCAAGAATGCGAAGATTGACGAAGCGATCAGCTTGTCCGAGAAGTATAAGAAGAGCCACTTGGCGATGGTGCTCAACGCCGGTTTGCAGGAATTCCGCGCCCATCAATTGTCGTCGGAAATTTCCGGTGAAGTGGTGGATGCCTCGAAACGCGCCTTGCAGCGTGCGACGGCGATCAAGATTGCCGAATTCAAGCGCGGCCTGTCGGGTTTGGCGACGATCGGTTCGACCGCGCCATTCGTGGGGCTGTTCGGCACGGTGTTTGGCATCATCAACGCCTTCCAAGGCATGCGCAGCGCTGAATCGGCTGGTATCTCGGCGGTGGCCGGCGGTATTGCCGAAGCCCTCTTTACCACGGCCTTCGGGCTGCTGGTGGCTGTGCCGGCGGTGTGGCTGTTCAACTACTTCGTCAGCAAAGTTGATAACTTTGTGGTGGAGATGGACAACTCCTCGGCTGAGTTGGTTGACTATTTCTTGAAGCAAAGATCGAAACGCTAGTGGCCTTGCGCGGCGTCGAAACCTCTTGAATGGCGGATTGTGCTGACAGTGGTTGGCGCAATCCGCCGCCCGACCGGTTCCAGTTTGCCCGCGAATGCTTCCGCAATTTTATGGTCGCCCGCCGTAATGGCTGCGGGGGCGAGGAGGTCAATCCTATGTCAATGACCGCAAGTGGCGGCACCCAACTTGAATCGGACATCAACGTAACACCGATGGTGGACATCATGTTGGTGTTGTTGATTATCTTCATGGTGGTCACGCCATTGTTGCAATCCGGTGTTACGGTTGTCTTGCCCAGAGGAAAGAATCCGGTTGAAGATGGAAACATCACGAAAGATTCCGCGGTAGTGGTGTCCGTACCCGAACCAGGTTTTTTCTATGTTGGGCGCGATCCGATTCCGGGCACCGATATGCCCAAGCTTATCGAAACAATTCAGAAGCGTATGGGTGCGCTCAAGCCGAGCGACCCTCAGGTCGTTTACATAAAAGGCGGCAATAATGTGCCTTATGGCGAGGTTGTTAGGGTGATCAATGCCATCCGCGATGCGGGCTTCGATCAGCTAGGGCTGGTTTCCGATAAAAAGAAACCGGGCGAACAGTAGACAAGTTTTCTGTAACAGGAGTGTTGAGTTATGGCAATGACAGGTGGCGGGCACGACGGCTCACCCTATATCAACGTAACGCCTCTGATTGACGTGCTGCTGGTGTTGTTGATCATCTTCATGGTCATCAGCCCGCAAAAGCCGCATCGCTTTGAAACGAAGGTGCCGGAAAAACCGCCGGAAGATCAAAAGGATACGCCGCCAGATCCGCTGAGTTTGCTCGTGACGATTCCGAAGACTGGCGGCGGCTATAAGTTGAACACACAGGACGCCAAGACCTTGCAGGAGTTGCAAGACCAACTCTTCAAGGCCTTGAACGGCCGTCCGAATGATCGCAAAGCGGTTTTCATTAAAGGGCCGATTGGGCTGCCTTACGGCGAAGTCGTCAAGGTTATTGACGTGGCTACTGCCGCAGGCGCGGCCCCGATCGGTTTACAAATAGAAGGCCTGGAACAGTAGCTAATGCGTGGTAGCAGACGCTTGCCCTCCTTTTCGGCATGTTCGCTGCCATTGAATGCTGTCAATGCTGGAAAGCGTTGGCGGATGCCTTAAAGAATAATCTTGTAGAGGGAGAATTCCGAAGATTATGCGAGTTTTCCGCACTTCCATATCGGCCCTGTGTCTGGCGCTGGTTGTGGCTGGGGCGATGCTGACCTCGGGTTGCGAGTTTGCCAAGAAGGTGCTGGCCAAGGACAAACTTAACCAGGGAGCAATCGTTTACAACCAAGGCAAAACCAAGGCAGCCAAGGAGTATTTCAAAGACGCGACTGATTTGATCCCGACCAATTCAATCGCTTGGCTATACTACGGCTCGGCGCTCTACAAGGACTTCGAGAATGCCGAGGGCGACAGCCGGAAGCAGCTTGGTGAAGAGGTACTGGGGGTTTTCAAGAAAGCCCTGGAACTGGCCCCGCCGAGTGATTGTAAAATCCGCGATAGCGCCATCGGCTATATTGCGAATATCTATTCCGAACTTAAGGATGATAGCGGCAACCGCGAATGGTTATTGAAACGCGCCGAAGGTGAGTGCGCCACCAAGGACATCAAAGCTTCTACCTTCTACTCAGTTGGCGTGAAGTATTGGACATGTTCCTATGACCAGACCACGCGCTATCAGGATAAGGCGCTAACTACCGTTGACCCTTTCCATTATCGCAACATGGACTATCCAGCCGCGCTCCCGGATAAGGACAAGTCGCTCAAGTGTGTGGATGAGGCGATGAAGTATCTGGAGAAGTCCAACGCTGAAGACCCTGAATACGTGGAAGCTTATTTCTACAAGGCGCTGGTTTATCGTGAAAAGCAGAAGCTGACCAAAGAAGCGCCCAAGCGTAAGGAGTACGCAGACATGGCTGAGAAGATCACCAAGCAAGCCGTAGAAATGCAGAAGAAGAAAGAGGCTCAGAAGAAAGCCGAAGAAGAAGCCAAAGCGAAGCAGGGTTAGGCCTCTGTTCGCACCGCATGAAACGACAGCTAGCGCTCCACTTTTGGGTTGCGCTAGCTGTTTTGTTTTTCTGATGTATTTCGATGTTTCCTCCCATCTGCCTTGTTTGAGCGGGCTGCGCCACGTACAATAACCCCCGCGCAGACAGCACCCAAACAAAATAAATACACTGAAATAGTCGCTCCTAACTGCCTGGCTGGAATCTCTGTCATCCGGCCTTTGATTCTCAATGCCGCGCTTTGTTGAAGCCAGATACCTTCTCAAGACAAAGCAGGCAAAGACTTGGCAGGAGCAAGTGGAGTAATTTAATCAAGCATGGATAATCCGCAAAAAACTGCTATCAACATCGAAGACGAAATGCGGCGTAGTTATCTCGACTATGCCATGTCGGTCATCATCGGCCGTGCCCTGCCCGACGTGCGCGACGGCCTGAAACCGGTGCACCGGCGCATTCTTTACTCGATGAACGAGAAGGGCCTGCTGCACAACAAGCCGTTCAAAAAATCCGCCAACGTGGTCGGTGACGTGCTGGGCGGCTACCACCCGCACGGCGACACGGCTGTTTACGACACGATGGTGCGGATGGCGCAGGACTTCTCGTTGCGCTATCCGCTGATTGACGGGCAAGGGAACTGGGGTAGCCTGGATGGCGACGCCGCCGCCGCCTACCGTTACACCGAAGCTCGCCTGACGCGCATCGCTTCCGAATTGCTGGCCGACATCGAAAAAGAGACGGTCAAGTTCGTCCCCAACTACGACGAATCGCGGCAGGAGCCGACCGTCCTGCCGACGCGCTATCCGAACCTGCTCGTCAACGGTTCAGACGGAATCGCGGTCGGCATGGCGACCAAGATTCCGCCGCACAACCTGAGCGAGATCATCGAAGCCACCGTCCTGTTGATCAAAAACCCGCGCGCCACCGTCGCCGAGGTGATGAAGCTGGTGCCCGGCCCAGACTTCCCCACGGGCGGTTTCATCTATGGCCGCGAAGGCATCAAGCAAGCTTACGAAACCGGACGCGGCGTGATGCAGGTACGCGCGCGCGCGGCGATTGACAAGATCGGGCGCGGCGCACAGGAACGCGACGCCATCGTCATCACCGAGATTCCCTATCAGGTCAACAAGGCCAAGCTGATCGAACAGATGGCCGATCTGGTCAACGAAAAGCGCGTCGAAGGCATCTCCGAAATCCGCGACGAAACCGACCGCGAGAGCACGGCGGCCAAGAAAGTCCGCATCGTCGTCGAACTCAAACGCGACGCCGTGCCGCAGATCATCCTGAACAAGCTTTACAAGCTGACGCAAATGCAGACCTCGTTCGGAGTGATCAACCTCGCCATCGTCAACGGCCAGCCGCGCGTGCTGAGCATCGTCGAAACGCTCAACGAGTTCATCGCCTTCCGCCGCGAAGTGGTGCGCAACCGCACCCTTTACGAAGTGAAGAAGGCCAAGGCGCGCGCGCACATTTTGGAAGGTCTGATCAAGGCGATTGACATCATTGACCAGATCATCAAGCTGATCCGCGCTTCGCAAACCACCGATGAGGCGAAAACCGGTTTGATCAGGCAGTTCAGCTTTTCCGAGATTCAAGCCCAGGCGATCCTCGACATGCAGTTGCGCCGCCTGGCCGCGCTCGAAAAGAAAAAGCTGACGGACGAATACGAAGAAGTCATCAAGCTGATTGCCGAACTAGAAGAGATTCTCAATAACGAAAGCTCGTTGCGCCATGTCATCGTCAAAGAGTTGCGCGCTGTCCAGAAGGATTATTCCGACGAGCGCCGCACGCACATTGTGGACAGCGGCGTTGAATTGACGCTGGAAGATTTGATCGCCGATGAAGACGTGGTGATCACGCTGACGCATTCCGGCTACGTCAAACGCACGCCGGCCACGACCTACCGCGCGCAACGCCGCGGCGGCACCGGGCGCAAAGGCATGAGCACGCGGTCGGAAGACGTCGTCTCGCACATCTTCGTCGCCTCTACGCACAGCTACCTGATGGTTTTCACCTCGCTGGGCCAGGTCTACAAACTAAAGGTGCACGAGATCCCTGACGCACAGGCTGCTGGGAAAGGGAAGGCGATGGTCAATCTGATCAATTTGCCTTCGAGCGAGAAGATCGCCGGCGTCGTTCCCGTGCGCGATTTCGCCGAAGGCCAATTCGTCGTGATGGTCACGCGCAAGGGCGTCATCAAAAAGACCGAGCTTTCCGAATTCGCCAACATTCGCTCCAACGGCATCATCGCGATTGGCGTGGACCCGGGCGATGAATTGATGAAGGTCGAGATGACCGACGGCAAGATGAAAATCTTTCTGGCAACTTATGACGGCATGGCGATTTGCTTTGACGAAGATGCAGTGCGCGACATGGGCCGCCAGGCGCGCGGTGTGCGCGGCATCAATCTGCACGCCGAGGATTACGTCGTGGGCGTCTGTGCCGTCACTGGTGATGAGCAGATGCTCTCGGTTACCAGCAACGGTTTCGGCAAACAGACCGCATTGAGCGAATACCGCGTCACCGGGCGCGGCGGCAAGGGCGTCATCAACATCAAGACGACCGACAAGAACGGCAAGGTCATCGCCGTGATGCCGGTGAGCAAAGAAAGCGGCGTGCTCATCATCACTTCGCAAGGCAAGCTCATCCGCATCGAGGCCGAGCAGATTCGCGCCACTGGCCGCAGCGCGCAAGGCGTCAAGCTGATTGACACAGACAGCGGCGATTTGGTCGCGAGCGCCTCGCTGGTCGAAAGCCAGAGCGGGCAGTTGGAAGAAGTAGAGTAAGGCAAGCGGCCTCGAAGCTAAAGATGATGATTCGACGCTCAGAGCGCATAGAGAAGTATTGGCTTAGACGTAGTCTGTTTGTGTTCGCCTGCCTGCTTTTGCTCGTTTCAGCAGGCTGCCGCAAACGCGGCGCAGCCTTACTCGAACAGGCGCAACTGGCCTGGGACAGCAATGATTACTCCACGGCGGCCGCGCGTTACGAAGACTTCCTGCGTGACAATCCACGCGACCCACAGGCCGCGCAGGCGCGCTTCAAGGCCGCCAACATCTATCTCTATAACCTGCAACCCAGACAGTATGAGTTGGCGATCCAGCATTACATTCATTTGATCGAGGATTTCCCGAAGTCGCCGGAACTCCCGCAGGCCCGGCAGCGCTTGGCCGAGAGTTATGCCGCCGCCAAAAAGCCGCGCGAGGCGATCTTGGAGTATGAGAACCTGCTGTTGATTGCTCCGGATTTTGCTGACAAGCGGCGCACGCGGCTGAATGTCGCCGATCTTTATTACGACCTGAACGAGTTGGGGCAGTCGCTGGCCGAATTTCAGAAAGTCATCGCCAATGCCCCCTATGATGAATTGACGGAACGGGCGCAAATGCGTGTGGGCGGCATCCACCTCATCCGCGATGAGTTTGAGGAAGCGCTTGCCGCCTACCAAATCGTAGCGCAGCATACCCAGGATGCGGGCTTGCGCCGCCTGGCTCGCTACGGGCTGACGGATTGTTATGAACGCACCTACAAATACAACGAAGCCGTGAAGGTTTTGGAAGGTACTGAACCTGATGCCAAAACCCCGGATTACATCAAACAACGCGTCGCTTCTATTCGCGAACTAGAACGCCAGCGTAATTTAACCGTGCCTGCCGGTTCTTTCCCAAAACGCAGGTAATTGCCTGTTTTTTTTGCCACGCAATCCCCCAAATTGTCGAGACTGCCCTTGCAATACGTCCACTGAGACCCTAGATTATGCCCATTCCTTTGTGACCAAATTACGGATCAACGTGGTCACTACTCACGGACTAAACGGGAGCAGTAATAAGTCGAACCACGCAGGTTTGACGCACCTCATTTTTAGGAGCAAATATGGTTGCATTCAAAGGCCGTCGTCCGATGGGCGGCGGTGGCGGCGGCAGCAGCAGTAGGCCGTTTGGTGGTGGCGGTAGCGGCGGTGGCGGTGGCCGACCGTTTGGCGGCGGTAGCGGCGGCGGTGGCCGGCCGTTTGGCGGCGGCGGCAAGTTTGGCAAGAAGCCTAAATTCCGCAAACCCTTCAAAAAGAAACCCAAGCGGAGACCGGAAGTGGCTCCTCCAGCCATGGATCAGACTGGTTTGGAGGCCCTCTACCTCAAGACGTTGATGGAAGAAGCGACGCCGATTGTCCTGGTGCTGACTTCGGGCGAAAAGATCAAAGGCCTGGTCAAGTACTACGACAAAGACACGTTCAGCTTCAGCCCTGCCGATGGCAGCCCGAAACTTTTCGTGCGCAAGGATTGCGTCAAGTACCTTTACGAAGAGCCTTCGGAAGAGGCCGTCGAAGTCGAAGTCGAAGTCGAAGAGTCTGAAGAAGACGAAGAGGACGAAGAGGACGACGAAGACGAAGAAGAGGTTGAGGAAGACGAAGAAGAAGAGGAAGCTCTGGTTGCCTAATACCAAAACGGCCCGCGCCTGAACCCTTCACGCGCGGGCCGTTTGACTGCTTCTTCCGCTTCAAGTTGCAAAACCCCTCAGTGCTTGAAGTGGCGCATTCCGGTAAACACCATTGCTATGCCGTGTTCATTGGCCGCCTTGATGGATTCTTTGTCACGCATTGATCCGCCGGGCTGAATGATCGCGGTGACCCCGTGTTTCGCGGCTTCGTCAATGCCGTCGCGGAAGGGGAAAAATGCGTCCGAAGCCAGGACGCTGCCCGGCAAATCAAGTTGCGCCTTGGCCGCGCCAAAGCGCACCGAATCCACCCGCGACATTTGGCCCGCGCCCACGCCGATGACCTGGCCGTCCTTCGCATAAACGATCGCATTCGATTTGACGTGTTTGCAGACCGCCCAGGCGAAACGCAGCGCGCGCAGTTCCGCTGGCGCGGGCTTGCGTTCGCTGACAATCTCGAACTTCTCTTCGTCCAGCAACTCGGCATCTTTTTCCTGCACCAGCACGCCGCCGCTGATCTTGCGGAATTCCAGCGCGTGCGGATTGCTCGTCACCTCGCCCATTCGCAACACCCGCAGGTTTTTCTTCGCCGCCAGCACACCGCGCGCGCCCGCGGTGAAGTCCGGCGCGATGATGACCTCGGCGAACATCTCGGCGATCTCCCTGGCCGCCGCTTCGTCCACCAAATTCGTGAACGCAATGATGCCGCCGAAGGCCGAAACCGGATCGGAGGCCTTCGCCTTGTGGAACGCTTCGAGCGGAGTGCCAGCCACGCCGACGCCGCAGGGATTGGTGTGTTTGATAATCGCGCAGACGTGCGGCAAGTGGCTCAAATCAGCCGCGCCCTTGGCCCGCGCCTCGCGCAGGAACATACGCTTCAACTCCATCACCAATTCCCACGCGCCATCGCTGTCAATCAGGTTGTTGTAGGAAAGCTCTTTGCCCTGCAACTGCACGGCATTCGCCACGCCCCGTTCGTCGCTACCGGCAATGCGGTAAAGCTTGGCGCGCTGATGCGGGTTCTCGCCGTAGCGTAAACTCGCCGCCGTCTGCAAATCCAACTCGATCTCCTCCGGCAATTCTGTCTGCTCTTTGCTTTCCACGCCCAACGCAACATCCAGGTTGCCGGCCTGCCGCGACCACAGGAAGCGCGCAATCTCTTTGTCGTAACTCGCAGTGTGCCGGAACGCGGTCAGCGCCAGTTGATAACGTATGTTCAGCGGCAGCGCGCCGTGATGCGCGTCCAGCAAAGCCGCGATCATTGCGTAATCGCCGGGATCAACGACCACGGCCACATCGTGATGATTCTTGGCCGCCGAACGAATCATCGCAGGGCCGCCGATGTCTATATTCTCGATGGCTTCTTCCAGCGCGACGTTGGGCTTTTGAATCGTCTGGCGAAAGGGGTAGAGATTGACCACGACCAAATCAATCGGCGCGATGCCGTGTTCAGCCATTTGCGCCTGATGCTCGGCGTTGTCGCGGATGCCCAGGATGCCGCCGTGCACTTTGGGATGCAGCGTCTTGACGCGCCCGTCCAGCATTTCGGGGAAGCCGGTCAGATCGCTGACATCGCGCACGGTCAGCCCCGCTTCACGCAAGAGCTTGGCGGTGCCGCCGGTCGAGACGATTTCGATGTGGTGTTTGGCCAGCGTCCGCGCGAATTCGGCGAGGCCGGTTTTGTCGGAGACGCTGATGAGTGCGCGGGTAATTGGTTTCAATGAGTTATCCATTTTTCGCTTTCATGCGGTGGTCAGGTTAGCTGCCCAGGTATAAACAGCACGCGCTGCCTGTAGCGCCAATTGGTAATCTTCCTCCGTGACATCTTCGTAATCTCCCGGATACCTGAACATCACTGCATAGCTGGTCAATCCCACAATCTCATCAGCGCCCGGCGGCAACGCTATTTCCGGCGGTAGTAACATCATCAGGTAGTCAATATCGTGAGTTTGGGGAAATTCAACGGCGCAGTGAATCAGTACCGCCTTGATGCTTTTCTCCACTGCCTGTTGCGCGTGAAAGCATAACTCGCTATACAAAACGTCCGGCAGCATGGTAACACCCGCCAACGCCAAATCGCTGCGCGCGCGCCGCAGCCAATCCGCAGTGCTCCCAGGCGCAGGTCTGTCAGGCGGCATATATCTCCTTGCCCTCAGCCAAGACTGAGCGGTAGACCAGACCGATGTTATCTTTATTTTGCTCAAGCACTGCGGGAGTCGTTACCACAATGTCCAGCGGAAAGCCAAAGCCAGACATCTGCTGATAAAGATAACGCACTGTGGTTGCACAAGGTGTCCCGTTCGGCATGACCACCATTACATCAATATCGCTAGCGGGCCTCATCTCGCCCCGGGCCGCTGAGCCAAATAGAATAATCCTGAGCGGGTGTACGGCACTAACCATTCGCTCTATCAGAACCTCTACAAGTTTAGCTGTTGGTTGCACAATCATATTCCCTCTCAGTATTCGGGCCATTCTTGCAACTCCCGTGACATCCCCTCTTCAGCCAGCGCCTTTTCATATTCCGGATCGAGTTTGGCGCTTTCTATCGCCAGCCGGCTGTGGTCGAGCCGCGCGAGTTTATCCGTGATAGCTTCCTCAATTGCGCGGCTCCGATTTGGGAAAACTTTGCGCTCTACCAACTGATCCAGCTTAGCCAGAATGGTTTGGTCAATGCTGATGGCAACTTTAGCGGCGCTCATAGTTATGCTCCTGTTGAACTGATTTGTTGTGTAGAGAACACGGTTTATATCCCTTGCCTATGCCGGTTCAGTTTACGGTAAAGCGTCGTAAGGTCAAAGCCGCAGCCACGCCACGCATTTCGCCTAAATCAGAACAACCAAGTTTGGAACACTGGTAGAAAATGCAGCACTGGCGACCAGG
>JANOWX010000133.1:0-12732 GCA_031418175.1 Acidobacteriota bacterium
CAACCGTCGGCAAAAGCCGACTGATTTCAAAGGACTTACACCTTAACCTGGCGCTCATGGGTAAAGAACCCGCACCACACTAATTGGTTTTTTACGTATGTCATGGCTTCAATTTTCCCGGCTGAATCCGACCTCGTCCAACACCACCGCGCCCGCCGTCCGCCGGTCGAACAGCAAGGTGAGCGTGGCCAGATGCGCAGGCTTGAACAATGGATTGGCCCGCACGAATTCCGCCAAGGGCAATTCGACGGTCTGTGGCACCAGTTCCGCTGGTTTCAACAACCAGGCTTCCAGCGCGGGCAATTTTGCCAGCCGGATGGTCAGGGGCGGATTCAACGTGGTGAACCGGTGCAACGGCAACTGCGCGCGTTCGCCATCGGCATCGGTCAATGCCACCGTTAGTACGACCGGCTGACGCTGCGCGCTGTCATTCGCCAACGCCAGCGTGAGCCGCGCGGTGTGATCGAGTTTCCAAGCCGCCGCCAATCGTTCTGGCAACGTAAAGCGATAAAACGCAGGCGGCGTGCCCGCCGTCCATTCCAAACGCACGACGTTGTTCGCCTGATTCGCCTCTTCGTCCAGCCGCAACAGCAGCTTCGCTTCGCGCCAGACTTGCAAATTTCCGGCTTCGATCAATGCGCCGGGCACGCTCGCCGTCGCCACATCCACGTCTTCTTCATAATCGCTCAGGATGCGCACAGCGGAGTCTTGGTACTGCTGCATGCTAATCGTGCCAGGCAACCAGTCCGCCGTCGCTTGCTGCGTGCGGAAGAGCGGCCAATAGGCGCGTTGTTCGCGCAGCGTCGCTTCGAGAAAGGCTGCGACGTAAAGCTTGGCAAGCTGGCGTTGCTCCGCGCCCGTGAACAACGGTTTGCGATTGAGCAAGACGCCGAAGGGCTGGCTCCAATCCGCGCCGCCCCAGACGGTGTTGAACTGGCTGTGATTAGCGCGATACAGATAGATCGAGGCTTTGTGCCAGTCCCCTGCCCCGCTGAATTTGACGCGCTGATATTGCCGGCTGCCCAGAAAGACCGCCACATCGCTGTCGTGTCCGCCGTGCATCAGCAAGTAGTTAATATCGGTCAGCGTCAGCGGCTGTCCGGCCGGCTCATAGTAATCAGCCGTGGGCGCCAGCGCCACAATGGTGCGGATGTCGAATTGGAAATCGAATTTGAGCCGCGCGTCTTCGGGATAATGCGAGAGCCGGTTGAAGAGCGCCGCCACCGCCACTGCCTCGCCGCCGCGCGAATGGCCAAGCAGCGCGATGCGGTCGAGCGCGACTTTGCGATAAAAAGGATTCCCGGCCGCTGCGTTCCAACCGCGCCAGACTTTCAAATGCTGCAACACCAGCCAGCCGCGCGCCGCCATCGCCTTGCCCTGCCAATCGCCCGACCACGAGACGTTGAAGAAATTCTCGTCCACTGAAACTGCAATGAAACCGCGGCTCGCCAGCAGTTCGCCCAGGTAGGCAAACCCCGCGTCTGACGGCTCCTCCATCGCGTGATTGCCGTGCGCGATCACCACGAGCGGGAAGGGCCCGTCGCCCTTGGGATACCAAACGCGGCCATTGAGCGGCAATTGTTCAGGGCCAAAGCCCCAATACCATTGCCGCAGCGTAGCCTTATAGCCTTGCCAAAACGGCAGCAACGAGCTTGCATCCACCGGCGCGGTTTTGAGCGCCACGCCCGGGCCGAACTCGGGCCGTTGCCGGTCAGTGCCGCTGCCGTAAAAGAGCGTCTCAACCGCGAAAGCGCCCGGGGCCGCCGGGTTGGGCGCGGCGAGCGGAACGCCCGTCTGGCCGGCCCGCGCGTTCGCCTGCGCCAAATGTTCGTCGCTGCCGCCATTGGTGAGCCAATAAAACAGCAGCGCATTACCCGCCAGCGTCAGTCCCAGAACACCGACCACCACCCCGCGTTTAAGCCAACTTGCGCCCTTGAGTTCACCGCCCCAGAGCGAAGCGATGCTCATGCCGAACAAAGCTTCGAGCACGATGACCAGCGCAAACAGCGCCAGCAATGGATTCGGATTGCCCGTAAGCAAGGGCACGAGCAGGACTGTCAACACGGCGCTGAGGATCGAACTCAAAACCGCTTTCGGCACCGCGCGCAACAACGCCAGCAAGCCGTTGATCAATAACTTCAGCAACTGAATGCCGATGAACGCCGCCAACACCCCCAAAACCGCGTCGGCCACGGTGCCGAGACCGCTGCGAAACGACGAGGTCATCAGCATCACCAGCGTGACACCCGCCGCCACCGCGCCGGTAATCGCGCCGCCCCAGGCGTGCGGCCCGGGCTTCAATGTTTCATAAAGCGTGTCGCCCCAGGTGGCGAACCGCCCTCGGGGTGTTTTTTGGTTGTCCGTCGCTGAAATGACCTTCTCATCACTATCCATCAAACTACCTGTCCACCTTCCACCTTGCTCTTTGGCACGATCTGGCAAGCCATCACAAGTCTGTGTGCGAGAGTAACAGAGCCTGCGCGCCCGGTTTCAGTTCAAAATCGGCGTCACGATCACGCGGCGATACGAAATTTTCTCATGATCCCCTTGAATCATCAGCGGCCCCGGCTCCGCTTCGTTGCTGTCGAGCGCGCCGCCCGTGATGCCGTCAATCACGATGTTGTCCTGCACCTTTTGACCGTTCAAGAGCACCGTCAAACGGTTGCCGACGATGGTGGCTTCCATGATTTGCCATTCGCCCACGGGTTTGCTGGCGTTCAGCTTGGGCGCAACGCGGCTATACAACGCCATATGCCCGTGGCTTTCGGGCGGCTTGCCGAAATCGTCGAGCACCTGCAATTCGTAACGTCCGCGCAAATAGATGCCGCTGTTGCTGCCCTTTTCGACTTTGTACTCGCAGCGAATCTTGAAATCCTGAAAGCGATGGCGCGAGACCAGATTGTTGGCCTTCGGTTCGTTGGTCAGCACGCCGTCAATGATCGTCCAGCCGAGTTCTTTATCTTTGTGCTGCCCTTCCCAGTTGGACATATCCTTGCCGTCAAAGAGCGCCACCGGCGTGCCGAGCTTGAGCTTTTTGTTGGCATTGGCTGTGCCCCATTTCGGCGCGGGTTCGCCCAGCCAGGCGATGTCTTCGCCACCGGCGGTGACCATGCCCAGCAGCTTGTCTTTGTCTTCATTCAAATGCGCGCGATGGCTGGGCGGTTTAGGCGCGCCGGGCCGCGCGCCGCCGGGCCTGAAGACCAACTCGCCATCTTCGATTTTGATCTCGGCCACTTTCAGCACGCTGCCGCTGCGATTGAGGAAGTAGCCGGCCAGCTTGCCGTCTTCCAGTTTGACTTCCAGCCAGTAGACGAAATTGCTGTGCGGCCCGACGCCGCTGATGTCCCATTTGCCTAGAAAGGGATTGTCCTGCGCCTGCGCACTCAGGCACACAGCCGTCAGCGCGAACGCGCCGAGCATAAAACGCAACGCTGTCATAAAGGGTCTCTCCTTGGTAGTTCGGATCGAATGATTCAAACGCGGGAAGCAACGAATGCGCACTCAAAATAGGGGACGCGCCGAAGTTTGGCAACCATTTTCCCAGCGATTGACTTGCCGCGAAGCCCGGCATACATTGCGCGCACGGTTGGCATCCGCCAATTCAAATCTCAATCTCGAATCTCAAATTTCAAATTCAGATCACCGGAGCTACATAATGCAACGCCCATCACGCAAGCGCACCCTGTTCACTGTCGGCTATCTCGCCGTCTGCGCCTTCGTCGCCTGGTTCGGCTATCAAAGCCACGCCAAACTGCGCACCACGGCGCAAATGGCCGACGCAGCCAACAAGTTCCTGGCCGCGCTTTCGCCCGAACAAAAAGCCAAAGTCATCATCAATTTCGACGATGCAAATCGCACGGACTGGACCTATGTGCCGCGCGAACGCAAG
Source organism: Acidobacteriota bacterium (assembly GCA_031418175.1). GTDB lineage: Bacteria > Acidobacteriota > Blastocatellia > RBC074 > RBC074 > JACPYM01. Next base: position 3,890 of record JANOWX010000133.1, read on the forward strand.
GGGCTGCCGCTGAAGGAAATGGACGAAGCCCAGCGCAAACTGGCGCACGCCTTCTTGCAAACCGGGCTGAGCGCCTATGGCTACCAGAAAGTCGCCGGCATCATCAGCCTCGAACCGGTGCTGCGCGAGATGGAAGGGCCGAACCGCCGCTTCCCGCGCGACGAGACGCTGTACTTCTTCACGATCTACGGCACGCCGGGAGCGAAAGACCGCTGGGGCTGGCGCTTTGAAGGCCATCACATCTCGCTCAATTTCGCCATCGTCCGCGGCGAACTGCTGGCCGACGCGCCGCTCGGCATGGGCGCCAACCCCGCCGAAGTCCGCCAAGGCCCGCGCACAGGCTTCCGCGCGCAGGCTAACGAAGAAGACAAGGGCCGCGAGCTGATTCAAATGCTGGATGAAAAACAACGCGCCACCGCGATTTTCGACAAGACCGCGCCCACCGACATCCTGACGCTCGGCAAAACCAAAGCCGATCCGCTCGATCCCAAAGGCATCCCGTACAGCCAACTCAACGCGCCACAGAAAGACAAGCTGCTGAAGCTGATTGACGAATACCTGGCCCGCGTACCGGACGAAATCGCCAAGCTGCGCCGCGACAATTTGAAGAAGGCCGGGCTGGATACGATCTATTTCGGCTGGGCGGGCGGCCTCAACAAAGGCGACGGGCACTATTACCGCATCCAGAGCAAGACGTTCCTGATCGAATACGACGACACGCAAAACAACAACAACCACATCCACACTGTGTGGCGCGATTTCAACGGCGATTTCGGCAGGGATTTGCTGGCGGAGCATTACCAGCGCACGCCACATAAAGCCGCGTCAGTGCAAGGTGTGAATGGCGCAGTCCGTTGATGGCTAAAATGAACAAGCAACTGACTCGTCATAGCTGCGGGTGTGCTTGCGGCCAACAGTTGCTGGCAGAAAAAGGCGTGCAGGTCTTCCAGTCAAATCTCACCAAAGGCTGGTATCGTGGGCTGACGCCACGGACGCTAGCCGAAAATCTGAATCGGTTTTCTTTCGGCTGGAAAGGCGGCTATCTTGAAGGAACCCGCCAAGAGTTACTAAAATTGGCCGAACGTGGACGCTTCATTGCGCGCCTCGGTGGCAATCCAGGTCATTTCGTGGTGCTTGACAAGGTGGCGCACGAGACCGTTTTCTTGGTTGACCCGGCAACTGGCATTGACCGCACAATGCCAGTAACAGAGTTTCTGGAAGTATTCAGCGGGGCCGTTTGGCAGTCGTCACTGTTCTGAGGAAGCAATTATGGAAGTAGATGTTCAACTCAATTATTTCAGCAAGAAGTCGCTCCTGACCACCGATCTGAATTCGCTGTTTGAACGGTTGTTTGGCGAAGTCGGCGACACCTTTACCGTGAGGTGCAAAGAGATGTCCGAACGGGAAAAGCAGCAAGCCGTGGTTGAAGCAGACGACTTGCCACTGATTGAAGAACGCTTTCACGTTTTCCTGCTTAGCGATGGGCATTATCTGCGCCGCGAGGACATTGAAGAAAAAGCGATTCAGTTGGGGCAGAAATAGGCCGCGCTCAATCGCGGAGTTACCAAAGACGTTGAATGCCATACGCATCCAACGCCGAATCTGAGCTAACCAAAGGCAGGTTTTCGGCCAACGCTTGCGCCACGAGCAGGCGGTCAAACGGATCGCGGTGATGAAGCGGCAAGGTCGAGAGTTTCAGCAAGTGCGCAGTTTCAATCGACAGCAACTGCACCTAGCTCGGCCACAAATGCTGATTGAAGAAATCCGCCAGCGGCATGGCAAGGGGCAGTTTGTTCAAGCCGGCTTTGATCGTGATCTCCCAAAAACTGGCAATGCTGACGATGCGCTGCTTGGCCGGATCGCTCAGCGTTTGGCTGGCAGCACTGGAAAGTTGCGGATCATCAGTCACGAACCACAGCAAGGCATGGGTGTCCAGCAGGATTTTCATCTAACGATACTCCGCAAAATCTTCCAATGGCTCAGCAAAATCTTCACTGATCGTCACCAGCCCCTTGGCGCTACCGCGTATCAAATCCCCTTCACGGCGTCCGCACGAAACGATTTTGGCGACGGGTTGCGCCGCGCGCGTGATGATGACCTCTTCGCCTTTGCCAGCGGCTTCGATCAACTGCGGCAATTCAGCCTGTGCTTGCGTCAATTCGATCTGCAGCATAAGTTCTCCTTTCCCGGTTCAAATTTCGCGCGCAGCATAACACAACCCAATGCAGCCGTTGCCCTCGCTACCCATTGACGCAATTCTCCCTGAGTTGGTCGCGCAACTCCGCCAGACGCCCAATCTCGTGCTCGAAGCCCCGCCCGGCGCGGGCAAAACCACGCGCGTGCCCGCCGCCCTTTTGGATTTGAAGACCGACGCCCAAATCATCAAAGGCGAAGTCTGGGTGCTGGAACCGCGCCGCCTCGCCACGCGCATGGCCGCGCGCCGTGTGGCCGCAGAGCGCGGCGAACGACTGGGCGAAACCGTCGGCTATCAAGTCCGCTTTGAAGAAATCGCCAGCCCGCAAACACGCCTGCGCTTTCTGACCGAAGGCGTGCTGACGCGCAAGCTGCTGCACGATCCGCAACTGCGCAACGTCGGCATTGTCATCCTCGACGAATTCCACGAACGCCAACTGCAAGCCGATCTCGCGTTGGCGTTGCTGCGCCGACTGCAACAAAGCACGCGGCCCGACCTGAAACTGGTGGCGATGTCGGCCACGCTCGACGCCGCGCCGGTCGCGGCGTTTTTGCAAGCGCCCGTGTTGCGCTCCGAAGGCAAGCGCTTCGACGTGACCATCGAACACGCCCCGCGCGAAGACCAACGCCCGCTGGCCGAACAGGTCGCAGCGGCCTTGCAACGCCTCTTGAATGAAACGCTCGACGGCGATGTGCTCGTCTTCCTGCCCGGCGCGGCTGAGATTCGCCGCGCCCAAGCCGCCTGTGCCTCGCTGGCCGCGCAACACGACTTGCTCGTCTTGCCTTTGCACGGCGAACTCTCGCCCAGCGAACAAGACCGCGCCGTCAATCCGGCCACGCAACGCAAAGTCATCCTCTCGACCAACGTCGCCGAAAGCTCCGTCACGATTGACGGCGTCGTCGCGGTGATTGATTCCGGCCTGGCGCGCGTAGCCGCGCATTCGCCTTGGTCAGGGTTGCCGGCGTTACAAGTTCAACGCATCAGCCAAGCTTCCGCGACGCAACGCGCCGGACGCGCGGGCCGCACGCGGGCAGGGCGCTGTTTGCGGCTTTACACCGCACAGGATTTTCAAGTGCGCCCAACGCACGATGCGCCCGAAATCCAGCGCCTCGATCTGGCCGAAGCCGCGCTGGAATTGCACGCCGCTGGCATCACTGATTTGCAAACGTTTGCCTGGTTTGAAACGCCCGCAACACAAGCCATCAACGCGGCGGATGAGTTGTTGCGCAAACTCGGCGCGCTCAATGCGCAAGGCAGCCTCACCGCAACGGGGCGGCGGATGCTACGTTTTCCGCTGCATCCGCGCCAAGCCCGCTTGCTGGTCGAAGCCGAAGCGCGCGGCGTGGCGGCTGACGCCTGCATCATCGCCGCGCTGTTGGGTGAGCGCGACATCCTGGCGAGCAAGCTGTTTGAAAGCGGCCCGCGCGCGCCGCGTCAAACGCGCCACAGCGGGCCGAGCGACGTGCTGGCACGGCTGGATCGGTTTGCCGAAGCCGCGCGGGTGAACTTTGCACCCCATCGTTTGCAGGAAATGGGGCTGGAGGTTGCGACGGTGTTGGCGGTGGAGCGCGTGCGCAAGCAACTGGCGCGGCTCTGCGCAAAGGGCGCATCCGCGCACGACGACGACGCCTTGCTGATTGCGTTGCTGGCGGGCTATCCCGACCGCGTCGCCAAACGCCGCACACTCAAAGGCGATAACCGCGAGTTGCTGCTCTGCACGGGCGGCGGCGCCGAACTGTCTGAGGCGAGCGTCGTGCAACAAAGCGAATTCCTGCTCGCGCTGGATGCCGAGCAAAAGCGCGATCAGCGTGGCGGCACGCTGGTGCGGCTCGCCAGCGAGATCAAACCCGAATGGCTGATTGACCTCTGCGCCGACCGGTTGCGCGAAACGACCGAAGCGCGCTGGAACGCCCAGGCCGAGCGCGTCGAAATCGTGCAGCGGCTGCTGTATGACCAACTGGTGATTACCGAAAGCCGCGTGAATGAAGTGCGCGGCCCGGAAGCCGCACGCGTGCTGGCCGAAGCCGCGCGCACCGCCGGCTTGCAGAAATTTATTGATCCCGCAAAGGTCGAACAGTTCTGCGCCCGCGCCGCCTTCATCGCCGCCGCTTTTCCCGAAGCCGGTTTGCCCGCCTTCAACGATGACGATGTGCAGCAAGCTTTGGAGCAACTCTGCGACGGCTTGCGTAGCTTTACCGAATTGCGCGTGGCGGCGGGCAAGGCCAATCAGGGTGGACTGGTCGAGGTCTTGCGGCGGCAACTCACCAATGAACAGCAACGCCTGCTGGCGCAAAACGCGCCCGACTCCGTCACCCTCGCCGGACGCCGCCAGGTGCGCGTCAATTACGCGCGCCAGCAAACACCCTGGATCGAAGCGCGCTTGCAGGATTTTTTCGGGATGCAAGAAGGGCCGAAGATTGCGGGCGGGCGCGTCGCGCTGGTGCTGCACCTGCTCGCGCCCAATCAACGCCCAGTGCAAGTGACGAGCGATTTGGGGAGCTTTTGGCAACGTCACTACCCGGCCATACGGCGCGAACTCAGCCGCCGTTACCCGCGCCACGCGTGGCCTGAAAATCCGCTGGAGGCTGCGGCAGGCAGACGCTGACAAACGTTATATCGCTAGGTTAAGATCAGCCCGTTTCCAGCAAGGAAGAAAAACCGATGGCAACACCGCAAAGCAAGCTGCTACCGCAACCGCTCACACCAGCGCCGCGCTATACGCCGGAAGAATATCTGCGGCTGGAACGCGACGCCGAGGAGCGGCACGAATACTTGGATGGCGAAATTTATGCGATGGCGGGTGAAAGTCCGCAGCATGCGGATGTCAGCGCTAATCTGGTTGGCGAACTCGTCCTGCAATTCAAAGGCAAACCCTGTCGCGCCCGCACAAAAGATACCAAGGTACGCAGCGGCCCCTTGCCCTATAGCCCACGCAAACCGAAGGGGTTGTTTTCTTACCCCGACGCCGTGGTGATCTGCGGTGAGCCGGAGTATCTGGATGACTACGGCGATGTCGTGACCAATCCGGCCGCCATCTTCGAGGTGCTTTCGCCTTCGACTGAAATGCACGACCGGCATTTGAAATTTCACCGCTACGACAAATGGAATCCGACCTTGTGCGATTACGTGTTGGTTTCGCAAGGCGCACCGGTCGTCGAGCATTTCCAACGGCAGGCCGATGGCAGTTGGCTCTACCGTTCATACGAAGGGCTGGATCAGCGCATGACTATCAAAAGCATCGGCTGCACGCTGTCACTGGCAGAGCTGTACGACCGCGTTGTGTTCCCGCCGGACGAAACCGAGTTGCCAGACACGGAAGAAGCCGCTGAAGAAGCCCGGGAAGAACCCGCCCAATAACTACTTTGTGGCGTGTTGCAAATGCGCCCGCAAATACTGCCCCGTATACGATTCCTCAACCTGCATAATCGCTTCCGGCGGCCCTTCCGCAATCAATTCGCCGCCCCCGACGCCGCCTTCCGGCCCCAGGTCAATGATCCAATCCGCCGTCTTAATCACATCCAGGTTGTGTTCGATCACGATCAGCGAGGCGCCCGCTTCCAACAAGCGCCGAAAAGAAGCCAGCAGCTTGTTGATGTCATCGAAATGCAAGCCCGTCGTCGGTTCGTCAAAAATATACAGCGATTGATCGCCCGCCTTCTTGGTCAGATACGAAGCCAGTTTGACGCGTTGCGCCTCGCCGCCCGACAGCGTGGTCGCCGATTGGCCCAGCCGCAGATAACCAAGCCCGACATCGTCCAGCACCTTCAGCTTCGCCGCGATGCGCGGCAAGGGTTGAAAGAAGGCGATGGCTTCGCGCACGGTCAGGTTGAGGACTTCGTGAATGTTCTTGCCGCGGTATTTGACTTCGAGCAACGTGGATTTGAAGCGCGTGCCTTTGCACTCTTCGCACACCAATTCGACATCGGCCAGAAACTGCATCTCGACCGTGACGGTGCCGTCGCCCTGACAGGTTTCGCAACGCCCGCCCGGCACGTTGAATGAAAAATGCGATGGGTTGTAGCCGCGCGCCTGCGCCTCACGCGTTTCGGCAAAGGCTTCGCGGATCAAATCGTAAACCTTGATGTACGTCACCGGATTCGAGCGCGGCGTGCGGCCGATGGGCGATTGGTCTACGAGGATGATGTCGTCCAGGTACTTGCCGCCTTCGAGCGCGGCGAACTGGCCGACGTGGCCTTGCCAATCGCCGCGCTGGTGTTTCAAACCGGCGAACAGGCAAGTGTGCACCAGCGTGGATTTGCCGCTGCCCGACACGCCGGTGATGCAGACCAGTTGGCCGAGCGGAATTTCGACATCCAGCTTTTGCAAATTGTTTTCGCGCGCGCCGCGCAGTTTGATCGAATGCTTGCCGCGCGGACGATGTTCGGCGGGCGTCTTGATCTGCAATTCGTGGCGCAGATAGCGGCCCGTCAGCGAGGCTTCGTGTTTGAGCAAGCCGGCGAAATCGCCTTCGTAAATCACCTCGCCGCCGAGTTCGCCCGCGCCGGGGCCGATGTCCAGGATGTGATCGGCGTTGCGCATCATCTCGGCGTCGTGTTCGACCACGAGCACGGTGTTGCCGATGTCGCGCAGGTTTTCGAGCAGCTTGATCAAGCGCGCGCCATCGCGCGGATGCAAGCCGATGCTAGGCTCGTCCAGCACGTAAAGCGCGCCCACCAACGACGACCCTAAATGTGTGGCGAGTTGAATGCGCTGCGCCTCGCCGCCCGACAGCGTCGAAGACAGGCGATCAAGCGAGAGGTAATCCAGGCCGACATCACCCAAAAATTTCAGCCGCGAGGTGATCTCTTTCAGCAAACGATCCGCGATGGCCGTTTGCTCAGCCGTCAATTGCAAGCTGTCAAAGAGCGTGCGCGCAGCGAGGATGGAGAGCGCGCTGACTTCGCCCAGCGAACGCCCGTTGATTTTGACCGCGCGCGCCTCTTGCCGCAGCCGCCCGCCCGCGCACTGCGGGCAGCGCGTGTAGCCGCGATATTTCGAGAGGAAGACGCGGATGTGCAGCTTGTACTTTTTGGTTTCGAGATAATCGAAAAAGCCCGTGACGCCTTTGAATCCAGTGCGCCCCTCGATCAGCGCGCGTTGCTGTTCAGCCGTCAGATTGGCGAACGGCGCATCGGCGGGAATGCCCTCGCGTTTGGCGAAGGCCAGCAGCGCATCGCGCCAGTCTTCCCAGGCAGGTTTGGTGAACGGTTCGATGGCCCCGTCCTTGAGCGACAATTCGCGGTTGGGAATGACTAGGTTGAAATCCACGCCAATCGTGTTACCGAAGCCCTGGCAACTGGGGCACGCGCCGAACGGATTGTTGAAGCTGAAGAGTTGCGGTTCGGGTAGCACGTAAGCGATGTTGCAACGCTTGCAGCCGAACCTTTCGGCGTATCGGAGCGTCTGCGGATTGTCGCCGACGGTTTGAATCACCGCCTGCCCGTGTCCATCGCGGTAACAGGTCTCTATCGAATCAACTAACCGCGACCGCACGTCGTCACGCACGGCCAGCCTGTCCACCAGCACATACACGCCGTCGAAATCTTTGCCGGTGAAACTGTCGGGCGTCTGCAACTCTACGATCTGTTGATCGGCGGCGGTGAACAGGCGCGTGAAGCCGCGCTGCATCAAGCTCATCAAATGCGCCTGCACGTTGATCGCAGGCTTTTTCGGCGCTGCCTTGCCGCGCTTCTTCTTCGCGCCGTTGGTGGCTTCGGGAACTACCTCCTCATGCACGTACTCAGTGCCAGCGGCGGCGGGGAACAATACGTAAAAGCGCGTGCCGGCCGGCAAGGTCAGCACTTCAGCGGCGCTGCTTTGCGGGGTGTCGCGTTTCACCGCCTGTCCGCAGTTATAACAAAACGTCGTGCCGATGCGCGCAAACAGCAGCCGCAGGTAATCGTAAATCTCGGTCTGCGTCGCCACGGTCGAGCGCGGGTTGCGCGTCGAATTTTTCTGATTGATCGCAATCGCCGGGCAGATGCCGAGCACTTCGTCAACATCCGGCTTGTCCATGCGTTCGAGAAACTGCCGCGCATAGGCCGACAGCGATTCGACGTAGCGGCGCTGCCCTTCGGCATAGACGGTGTCGAAGGCCAGCGAAGACTTGCCGGAGCCGCTGACGCCGGTGACGACGGTGAGTTGGTTGAGGGGGAGGGTGAAGGTGATGTTTTTCAGGTTATTGACGCGCGCGCCGCGCACAATGATCGCTTCCGGTTCGGACATCTACGCTACTCCTGCCTTGCATGGACGGGATTTGGTTCGCTAAAACAAAGGCGGAGTGTAGCGAACGGTTACAGGGTTTGCCAATACGTGGCTTTTCCGGCCAGTGTCTATTCATGCTCAAGCTAAGCCAACGGGCTTTAACGCCAAGACGCCAGGAGCGCCAAGCAAAGCCAAGGGGAATCACTGGTTCCGCTTACTTTGCTTGGCGCTCTTGGCGCTCTTGGCGTTTCAATTTCCGAGGATAAATAAGCCCTGCTTTTCCGGCGGAGTTACCAACAGTTTGCAGCGCACCGGGCCGTGTGTGGAGGCAAGTCAATCGGCCAGTGGTAAGTTCACCGGCAAAAATAAGCAGGTCTAGACAGGATTAACAAGATTGTTAAGAGGATTAACAGGAAAGGGTTGAACACTTGGTCAGCACTGGGCA
>JANOWX010000134.1:0-2546 GCA_031418175.1 Acidobacteriota bacterium
GGATTAACAGGATGAGAAGAAAAAGCAGTTACAAGTAGGCAATGATAAACCTTGCTGCCATCCTGTTAATCCTGAAAATCCTGTCAATCCTGTGAAACTCCGTTTTCGTTTTTCGAGAATGAATAGACCCTGCGTCAAACCGTCATTGAGTGCGCCGCGCTATTCAGCGCGGTGGCTGCCGTTGGGGCGTGCGGGCCGGCGGCGGCAAAGGCTTGCAGCGCGGCGTTCAGGCGGTTGACTTCGGCGCTCAAGGTGGCGCTGGCGCTGGCGCTGGCGCTGGCTGCGCCTGCGCTTTGCCCGCTGCGCCCCAAGCCTTCCAGTTCGTAAGCCAGCGTCACGACCTGTTGCGCGCCGAAATTGCCCGCCATGCCTTTGAGCGAGTGCGCGGCGTGCATCAACTGGCCGCTCTGGCCGTTGGCGCTGCTTTGTTGAATCGCGGCCAGCAGTTGCGGGCTTTCGCGCAAGAACAACTCAATCAACTCGGTCAGCAACTCCTGATCGCCCTCGACCATGGCGAGTGAGCGGGCCGGGTCGAACGGCGGCTCGGTTGCCAGGGCCAGGGTTGGTGCCGGGGCGCAGCGGGCGTAGACCTCGGCGATAGTTTGATGAAGCTCGGCCGCTTGAATCGGCTTTGAGACATAACCATCCATGCCGGCTGCCAGGCAGCGTTCGCGGTCGCCTTTCATGGCGTGCGCGGTCAGGGCCACGATGGGCAGGTGTCCGCCCGTCGTTTGCTCTTGGACGCGCACGGCGGCGGTGACTTCCAGGCCGCTCAGTTCGGGCATCTGCACGTCCATCAGCACCAGATCGAAACGGTCAGCCCCGCTGGCGTTGTTGATGGCCGTGAGCGCTTCGCGGCCATTGAGGGCGGTGACGACGGAGTGGCCCTGTTTTTGTAAAAGGCGCGTCGCCAGGCGCTGATTGACTAGATTGTCTTCGGCTAAAAGTATGTGCAAGGTTCCTCCTAGTGGGTGGGTGGGTGGGTTGGTTGGTTGTTCGTTAAGCGGAGCAGGCCGCGCGTTGCGCCCGGTTTGACCGAGCGTTTCGCAGATGGCCAGTTGCAATTCGGCTTGGCGCACGGGTTTGAGCAGGCAGGCGGCCAGCCCGAGTTCGCGGCGTTTTTCCTGGGGAATCAATTCACCCGCCGAAGTCAGCATGATGATCGGCGGCGCGGCCAAGGCCGGCTGGCGTTTAAGCTCGGCGGCCAGCATCAGACCGTCCATTTCCGGCATGTGTCCGTCCAGCAAAATCAACCCGAACGGCGTGCCGCGCTGCTGGGCGCTGGCCAGCGCGTCCAGCGCGGCTGCGCCGTGTTCGACCAGCGTGGCGCGCATCTGCCAATGGTTGAGCAGGCCTTCGAGAATGCGGCGGTTGGTGGCATTGTCATCCACCACCAAGACAGACAGTCCGGCCAAATTGACTTGCTCGACCGCGGGCGCTTTGGCCAGGGGCTGCTGGGCCGCCCCGACCGGCACGGTGAAATGGAAGGTGCTGCCAAGGCCCGGTTCGCTCTCGACCCAGAGCGTGCCGCCCATCAGTTTGACGAGTTGCGTTGAGATGGCCAGACCCAGGCCCGTGCCGCCATAGAGCCGCGTGGTCGAGCCATCGGCCTGGGTAAAGGCTTCGAAAATTTGCCCCTGCTTGGCCGCTGGAATGCCGATGCCTGTGTCGCGCACGGCGAAATGCAGCAGCACATCGTGCGGCTGATCGCGCAAGATGGTTTGCCTTTGGGGCGGGGCGAAAGGCGGCGGGAATGCGGTGCTTAAACCGGTCTCCGTTCGTTCGACCTCGACCACGACCTCGCCCTGGTTGGTGAACTTGATGGCGTTGCCCACCAGATTGATGAGGATTTGGCGCAAGCGCGTCGGATCGCCTTGCACGGCGCGCGGCACGCCGGGGTGAATGTGGCAGGCCAATTCGAGACCCTTTTGGTGCGCGCGAAAGGCCAGCGCGCGCATGGTCTCTTCGGTTTCGTGGCAGAGATCGAAGTCCAGCGTATCGAGGCTCAGTTTCCCGGCTTCGATCTTAGAGAAGTCGAGGATGTCATTGATCACCGTGAGCAGCGAATCAGCGGAGGCTTTGATCAATTCCAGATACTCGCGCTGCTCGGCGTCGAGGGCGGTGTCGAGCGTGAGTTCGGTCATGCCGATGATGCCATTCATCGGCGTGCGGATTTCGTGGCTCATATTGGCCAGGAATTCGCTCTTGGCGCGATTGGCGTCTTCGGCGGCTTCCTTGGCCTTTTGCATTTCCAATTCGGCCTGGCGGCGCTCGGTGATGTCGCGCGCGATACCGCGAAACCCTTGCGGTTTGCCGGCGGCATCACGGATGAGCGAGACACTGGTTTCGACCATATAGCGCGTGTTATCGCCCCGCGTGACTTCATAAACGATGCCGCGTTGCGGGCGGCCCGTGCGGAAGACTTCTTTGATCGCGCGGGAAATAATGGCGTAATTCTCGTCATCCGTGTAGGGATGGTAGTCAAAGGTGAAACGCAGCGTTTCTGCACGCGTGTAGCGTCCTTCTTCCAGCATCCGTGTGTTGAC
>JANOWX010000135.1:0-2836 GCA_031418175.1 Acidobacteriota bacterium
CGTCGTCAGCAACAACTCCGGCGGGCGCTGGGCGTTGAGCGCCGGCTCGTCGCCGGTCTTCACGCGCATTGCCACGGCCAGTTTGGCGAGCGGCTCTTCCAAGCGCCGCGCCAGATCGCGGGCCAGCGCGCGCGTCGGCACAATGTAAAGCAGCGCGAGTTTGTGTTTGGCCTGCTTGGATTGATTGGTTTGTTTGTGGAGTTCGAGCAGCGGGGCCAGCGCGGCTTCGGTTTTGCCGCTGGCGGTGGCTGAGACCAGCATGCAGTTGCGCCCGGCCAGCAACGGCCCGATGGCCTGGGCCTGGATTTCAGTGAAGCGCCCGAAGCGCGCCAACAGCGCGTCCCAGGTGTGCGGCAGTTGCTCTTTGAGTTGCCGCTGTGGCGCGTGGCGGTCGTTCATTGCCGGCTCTGCGCTTTGATCGCCTCGTCCAGCCGTTGGCGCAGCGCGGCCGCATCCGGGATGTCGAGCACTTCCAGGCCAAGCTGCCGCATCAGGGCGGCGTCGTGCAGGCACTTGATCTTTGGCGTGACATTCAGTTTGGGAAAGCGCCGGGCGATGAGCAGGCGCAGCATTTCAGCCGCAGATTTGATCTCACCTTTGATCTCACCCTCAATCTCCCCTTCCGCTTTCCACCGATCCTTTCCTTCATTGATTAGGAATTCATACATCGGCGATTCTTTGTATATCCTGAGCGGTAACATATCTTCTCCTCCTATCAGGTCTAACAAGTCGGCACGATCATAACGCAATGCGCCAAGTATCAGAAAATCAAAGCCCAATTTGGATTGATCCTTTTCCTCAGCAATTTGTCCGAGCCTGCGCGCGCTTGCCGCCAATTCTGCTTCGCCACCGCGCATCAGCGGCACAAATGGCAGCAGATTGTTGCGTTGCAAAGCCAGAATCCGCGCCGCTGAAATCCGCGAGAGCCGGATCAACCGGTAACGCACCATAATCCGCACATCGCCTGCTTCGATGCGGCCCACCGTGGCGGGCTTGCGCGGCAGCCCGTGATCCGTCAGGAGCAGCACATAGCAGGTCACCGGCAACCGGTACTTCATCCATTCACGCGCGCCGTAATCCGCCATGCGCTCCGGCATCAAATGGTCGTAGCGGGTTTGCGCTTCAATATGGACGATCCGCGCGCCCGCCGCCGTGACGACTTTGTAAGCCTGATCGGGCAGCCGGGTCGAAATTCGCAACTCGCCATGGAGCGGGGTGATTTCGGCTTTTTCGCCGAGCCTGATTTCGCCGAGCAACACCAACAACGCCTCGGCATCCTGCTCGGCCAGCAGCTTGAAGGCGTCGTCGTAAGGTTTGTTTTGCCGGTTTCTGACGACCATCTCACCGCCCCAGCATCACGCGCCGCAACTCCGCCACCGCCTGCGGTACATCGAAATCTGGGTGCGCGTAGCAGAGATCGTAAACCTCCGTCGCCAGCCGTATCATCTGGCGCAGGTTGATGAGCCGCCCTTCCAAGCATTCACGCAAGCCCGCCGAAACCTCCGCGTGCCTATGGTCTTGTTGGACGCCGCGCTCGTAGCCATACGCCTGCCGGTGCAGCGCCGCCAGCCGCGCCATCAGTTCATCCACCGCCGCCGGTTGCAGGTGCGCCGTGAGCGCGATGATCTGGTCTTCTTTCAGCCAGCGCCGGTAATCGAAGGTGCTGGCCGAGGGCGTGACCGCGAACATCACCAGCAACTGGCTGCGCTCGGCGAAAAGGAACGAATGCGCGTTTTTGTGATGCGCCAGTTGCGCCTCTTTGAGCTTACAATCGGGCCGCGCCGCCAGCGCCGTGTACATCAGCCCTTTGAAGAAATTGTCCGCGCGTTCCTGACCGCGCACGTTGAGCAGGCTGTAATGCTCCGATTCATCCAGCAACACGGCCAGCCCGGCGTAACCCGCCTGCTTTGCCAGCCAGCCCCAGCCGCTCAGCAAATAGCAATACTGATCCGCCGAAGTCGTCATCATCGAAAGCGCCGGGATGGGGAACTCCTTGCTCTTGACCGCGACCGCGCCGCGCACCGCGCTGATATAAACCTTCTCGCCCGCCACCCAATCCAGCAGCAGATTGAGCGCCTCGCCCGGTTGATTGCGCATCAGCGAATAGTTGTGCAGCACCGCGCCGAAGATCGTCGCCTGCAGCTTTTCCATCAGCACTGTGTATTCGGGCAAGCCAAGCAGCCGGTCAAACAGCGGCGTCAGCGTTCCTGTTTCCGGCGAATCGGGATAGCGCAGGTTGTGAATCAGCGCGTTGTAAATGCGCTGGGGCCGATTCGGCGGCACCTCGCGCACATCCAGGCTGGCCGTGGCGACCAGGAAGTTGCGCGCCAACGCCTCCTGCGCGGCCAGTTCAAAAAAGTGGCTCTTGCCCGTGCCGTATTCGCCCAACACCACGCGCACATCGCCGCCGCCGTGCGCGACTTCGTCAAACGCCCGTTGCAAACTGGCACGCTCGCTCTCCAATCCGGCGCTCAATTCACGTATGCGCGGCTGCGGCACGACGCCGTAGCGCAGGGCTTCAATCGTGCGGCGCGCGGCGAATTGCTGTTCCTGCTCCGGCGTGCGCGCCACTTCCGCGCGCGGCAAAACCGGCGGGCGCGGCGCGGGCGCGGGTGTCCCCGCCGCTTTCAACACAGCCAGCAAGCTGACCGGCACGACCGCGCGAATGCCGTTGTCGAAACGCACCGCCGCCTCGCGCGCGGCATTGCGCAACTCGACGATTTGGCCACGACCAAATAATGGGTGATTGACGATGGAGCCGATCATAAAAATTGGGGGCTTGGGAGTAGGGGTTGGGGGCTGAGGCAAGCTTTCCAGCCCCAAGCCCTAACCCCAG
>JANOWX010000136.1:0-20892 GCA_031418175.1 Acidobacteriota bacterium
GTTATTGGGGACTATGCGATTGCAGTAAAGAATTTTGTACAACGTCAAGTACCTGCCTTACGAGTGGTAGGCTGTTTGGTCGCCAGGAATTTCAGACGCATCTCATTTTGGGTAATCTCTATTGCTGCCGGAGAGGCACCTACTGAGCTCCCGCCTCCTCCGCCACCAAAAGTCATAGAGTGCTTTATTGACCCCAAGAAATAGTGATCTAGAGCCCAGATCAGAGTTTGCGACGGCAATTGCCTGAAGCTTTGCGCGCCATCGGCCTTAGCTTTGTCGTGGAATGTCCGACTGGTTCAGGTCGCATGATGAATCTGTGGGATGCAAGGCTTGAACTCTCGCGGCGGATGACGGCCTTGTTTGCGCACGATCACAATGGGCGACGACCTGTCTGTGGCGCTCTGGACAACTTCCAACACGACCCACACTGGCGCGGTCGTCTGCTATTTTACGAATACGTCCACGGCGACAACGGCGCAGGCCTCGGCGCAAGTCATCAAACAAGCTGGACAGGACTGGTGGCAAAATTGATTCAGCAAGCTTACGCACCGGAACGCACCAAGCCAACCCGCATTCTCGATTGGGGGGAGTGGAGAAGATAGGGGGATGTGTCAGTAGCCCGCGCGTGAGCAAGGGCTGGTGGTGGCGACGATTACCGGTCTCGGCAAAATCTCTGATCACGAACCCGAAGGGTATATTCCTCCCCCCGCGCCCTGGGTTACGCCCTATCTGACTTACATTGAGTATCGCAACAGCGGCGGCGCGCGGCTGTTACGCGCCGGGTATCTTTATGCGGGCCGTATGCCGGGGCTGGTCGGAGTGGATCAGGTGAATTTTGCGGTGCCTTTTCTGCCACTGAGTTCCGGGCTGCCAGTCTCAATCCATATTTGCACCGGGGCTGATAATGCGGATCGTTGCAGCGAGCGGGGCATGGTTTTTACCTATCAGTAACCCCTTGTAGCGATCTTCAGCACGAAGCGGCGCAGGAGGCAAAGAGGAGCGCTATCAAAAGCCATCTCACTTTTCTTCCCGCGCCGCCTCTTGGGTTCACTTGCTTGAAAGCCTGCAGTTATTGGCGCGGATTACGCACCGAGTAATCGGGCCAGCATTGCAGATCATTCCAATCCTCAAAGCCACCGCGTCCGAAACCACCGGGCGTAGGCGTTGCCGGAACCTGCGCCGCAAACTTGGGATCAAGAATCTTGGCGATTTGATCGCGCGCGTCTTCCAGATGCAGCCGCGTGCTGCGGTCGGTGGCGCGTGCGATGGCGCGCGCGACATCGGCGTTCAAAGCCCTCAATTCACCGCGAATGAAGGGTCGCTGGTCGTCGGCGACAGCCGCACGCCCATTCAGTTTGTCATTCAGCAAGTCCAAATAGGAGCGTTGCAGGTTGCGGCGAAAGACGTCAATCTTCAACGCGCCAGCGCCGTTCAACTCGCTCCACACGCCCTTGCGCACATCGGCCAGCATATCCACCGCGCGATAGGCCTTGTCGCCGTCCAGGGCTTCCTGCTCGGTCAGCCGGGCGAAGCGGGCCGAACTGAGCAATTGGTTGAGCAAGCCTTGTTGCGTGGTTTTGATTCGGTCGGTGACACCGTTGGTTTCGATGCGCCGCAAAATCTCGGGCTTGACCATCCAGGTTGGCGTAGCAAAGGCGTTGTCATTCAGGAAGCGCACCGCCTCGGCTTGTTTTTCTTTTGGCACCGGATTGAACAACACGCCCGCTTGGCCGATGTGTTTCTGTTGCGACCAGAAACCGCCGACCAATTGCGTGACGTGGCCCATCTCCAAACGCCACTGTCCAAGCATGCGGCCATACAACTCTTCAAGCTCGTCATATGGCTCACCCGCTTCGGTCGAAGTCGCTGCCAGCAGCATGTTTGCGACACGCTTCAGGTTTTTCACGCCGAACTCAGTCGCCTTGACAGCATCGGCATCGCCCACGGCTTCGGTGTTTTCGCCCGGATCGGCGCCGCGTGATTTGGCGGTCGAGAAACGCAGCCAGGGCGTCGTGTCCTGCGCGCAGGCCCATTCATCCAGCTTCTTCTTTTCAGCGTCGGATGAAGTTGCCTCGGGAATGGGTTTGTAACCCCACATCGTGGCCCATTTGTCATAGGGGCCGATCTTCGGGATCAGGTCTTCGACGGGAATTTTGTCTTCGGGTTGCGCGACGTAATTGAAGCGCGAGTAGTCCATCAACGTCGGCGTATGGCCCATCTTCTTGACCCACTCGCGGTCGCGGACTTTTTCAATCGGATACATCGAACTGGCTTTCATGTTGTGTTGAAAGCCGAGCGTGTGGCCGACTTCGTGCGCGGCGACGTAGCGGATCAACTCGCCCATCAGATCATCGGGGAAGGGCAGCTTCTGCGCGCGCGGATCCAGCGGCCCGACCTGCGTGAAATACCAATCGCGCGCCAGGTTCATCACGTTGTGATAGAACTGAATATCCGATTCCAGAATCTCACCCGTGCGCGGATCGTGAATGTGCGGCCCCGAAGCGTTTTCAATCGTTGACGGCAGCCAGCGGATCACTGAATAACGCGCATCCTCGGGGCTCCAATCGGGATCGTCCTTGGGCGCTTCCATCGCAATGATCGCGCGTTTGAACCCGGCTTCCTCAAAGGCCGGCTGCCAGTCTTCGATGCCTTTCTTCAGATAGGGAACCCACTTGGTAGGCGTCGCGGGATCAATGTAATAGACGATCGGTTTGATCGGTTCGGAGAGCGCCGCCGTGGGGTCTTTCTTTTCCAGCCGCCAGCGCGTGATGAAGGTGCGTTGCGGCGCGCGGTGTTCATCTTTGCTGTAATCCATCTGCCGCGTCGTGAAATAGCCGACGCGTTCGTCGAACAGGCGCGGCTGCATTGGATTCTCAGGCAGTTTGACCATCGAATAATGCATCACGATCGAAGCGCTGCCCGTGCCCATGCCCGCGCCTTGAAATGGATTGGGCGGCGCGGCTGGGCCCGCCGGTGTGGTGTCAGCCGGATTGCTGAAGGTGTGCGTGGCTTCGACTTCGATATTCGTCGGGAAGGAAACGGCCCGTTCGAGGAAGGAGCGCGAAGCGTCGAACACGCGCGCGCGCAGCCGTGATTTGGCGTTGAACTCGGTCACTTCGCTGGTGAATAGCCGCGTCACCTCAATCACTGGCGCGTCGTCTTTGCCGAGCGCTTCGATAAAGAACGACATAATGATCGCGTTGTTGTTGGCCGCCTGCACGGCCTTGGCGACAGGCTCTTTCGGATCGGCGACTACGGCGTAAGAAACGCTGCGCAGCAACACGCGATTGTCGCGGCGTTCCCATTTGACGACGCGATTGCCCATGGCCTGGCCGCCATAACCTACGCCCAGCGTCGTGCGCGCAATCTGGCTGACCCACAGAAACTCTTTGCCCAATTCCTGCTTGGGGATTTCGTAATAGAGCTTGTCCTTGATGCGATGCACGGTGAAGACACCTTCATCCGATTTGGCATCTTTAGTGATGACCCGGTCGAAGGGCCTGATTTCCGGCTCGCGCTGTTGGCCGCCGGGCCCGCCAGCGGGGCGTTCCTGCCCCCCGGTTGCGGGCGGGTCTTGCGCCAATACGCCCGCGCCACTCGCCAGCGCCGCGCCTAAGGCCCCGCCGAGCAGCAACGCATAACATTGCTTGGCAATCTTTTTCATTGGTGAACTCCTTGTTCGAGGTTGTTTGAGATTGATTGATGAAAGTGCTTGCGAACGCGCGCAGCATACTTGAAGAAGCCAAAGGACGAAAGCCCGCGCTGGTGGGTTCGGGCTGCTTAAAAGAAAACGGGGTAGGTTAGGGGCTACCCCCAACCTACCCCCAACCTACCCACGTCAATCATTCAGGCCATGGTTGCACTTAACACGAAGGGGGGAACACCGGCACTGTCACCGTCGCCGCCGTCGTCAGCGTCAGCTTGTGCAAGTTGTGCCCTTGATTGAAGGCGTTCCCCGCTGTCGCCGCGTTCGCATTGAAGTTTAACGCCGCGCCCGAGACCGCGCCTTCGGTTTGCATTCCCAGTTTCAACCAGCCACTGCGCCCCGCCGGCACCACCTGTTCAAAGCGCGGCGTCGTGCGCGGGAAGCTGCTCGAGATCAGGCTGCGGAACTGGCAAGTGCCTGGCGAGAAGCTGAAGCTGAACGGCGTCTCGGTATCGTCATACAAAATGCCGAACACACCGGTCAGCGTGGCCGCGCCGGTCGCCAGACTGCCGCCGAGGCGATTGACGACGAGCAAGGTGTCGTTGCCATCCGCCCGGCTGGCGATATTCGACAGCGCCAGCACGCGCGGCAAAGCGTTGTACATCACGTTGTCAAAGCGCAACTCCACCGCCGACGCCAGCGGATCGTAGGGCGCGAAGCCGCCTGGGAGCGCGGCAATTGCTTCAGCTCCTAGATTAGCCGCGTGGCCGCTGTTGAGCTTCACGAATTCATCGCCGATCAGATGGTTGAAATTGATCGGGCAGCCGTTGCGATCCGTCGCCACCGCGATCAGATAGCCCGTCGTACCGGGGTCAACATCCGAAGCAAAGAAGGTCGAAGTCTGATTCGGCGTCAGACAGACAATCGAATCAGCAATCGAACAGGTCGCGCCGTCTACGAAAAAGAGATGCACATACGCCGTGCGCACCGCGTCAATGTTGGTCAGCGAGAGGCGCGTGTTCTGAATCGTGGCCCCGCTCGCACTTGATGTGTAGAGGTTGAAGATCAGCACGCTGCCTGCCTTTTGATCGCTGATGGGCGAGACTGACGAATACCGCTGCCCCGGGCCAACCGGCGGACAAGTGACGCGCGTGCAGGCTTGCACTGTGAACGGCCCCGCGCCATTCACAAAGGCCGTCGAATTGACGCAAAGCTGCGTGCCCGGCGCGGCGTCATCGGCCACTTGCGACTGATAACGAATGGTTACAGTCTGGTTGGCGGTCAAGGTACCGTTCCAATTGACGCGATTGTTTTGGGTGTCAATGGTGCACGTGCCAGTGTTGACGACGCAGGTGTTGGCGAGTACGCGCAAGCCTGGGTCGGGCGTTGCGGTGAAGGTGACGGTCTGCGGGGCTGCGCCGCCGTTGGTCACGGTGGCTTCGACATTGACTACGCCGCCCGGCCCCAGGCAAATCAGCGGATCGCCGATGCTGGCGGTTTGCGCGTCAATCACCAGCGTGTAGCTGCGGCTGGCCGTGCAGTTGATGGCGTCGGTCACGGTGATCGTGAAATCGAAGCTGCCCAATTGCGTCGGGGTGCCGCTCAATAAACCATTGCTGGCCAGCGTCAGCCCAGGCGGCAACGCGCCCGCCGTGCGCGCGAAGCTGACCGCGCCGTTGGCATTCGCCGCCGTGAAGCTCACCGAATACGGATTGCCTTTCATGCCCACTGGCAGCGATGCCGGATTAAGCACGAGGCCCGCGCAGGGCGGGGGATTGATCGTCAGCGTGTAACTGGCTGTGCCCATACAGCCGTTGCTATCGGTCGCTTTGACCGAGATAGGGAAGGCACCCGTTTGCGTTGTCGTGCCGCTCAATACGCCTGCGCTTGAAAGCGTGAAGCCACTTGGTAGCGTGCTCACTGTGCTGAAAGTCGTCGCGCCGATGCCGCCTGTTTGCGTGAACGTCGCCGAGAACGCCGTGCCCGCCGTGCCCGTGTTTGTCGCGGGCGCTGTAACGGTGATCGTCTGGCAATTGATCGTCAGCGTGTAGGTTTGCGCGCCTGTGCAAGTGCCGAAGCCCGTCGCCGTGACAGTGAACGTAAATGCACCGGTCACGGTTGGCGTGCCGCTGAGCATGCCGTTCGCGTTCAAGGCCAAACCCGCTGGCAAGGCGCCACTCGTGACGGTGAACGAATAGTTGCCGCCCGCAGGCGTGGCCGTCAGCGTTTGGCTATACGCCGCGCCCGCCGTGCCCGCCGGCAAGGTCGCCGGGGCCAGCGTGATCGTTGGGCAGGCAATCGTCACCGTGTATTGCTGCGTGCCTGTGCAAGTGCCGAAGCCCGTCGCCGTGATGGTGAAGGTTGAATTGCCGGGCATCGTGGGCGTGCCTGTGATCGCGCCGGTCGCGCCGTTCAAAGACAAGCCGGCGGGCAACGTGCCGGCCGTTACGGCAAAGCTATACGTCGTGCCGGATGGTGTGGCGCTGACGGTTTGGTTATACGCCATGCCCGCCGTGCCACTGGGCAAGGTCGCGGGGCTCAGCACAATCGCCGGGCACACGACTGTGACGGTGTAAGTGCGATTGCCCGCGCAATTGGTTTGACCTGCCGCCAGCGCGGTGTCGGTGATGTTGACGGTGAACGTGGCCGCGCCTGTTAGCGTGGGCGTGCCGCTGATGACACCCGCAGATGAGAGCGTCAATCCGGCGGGCAGCGCTAAGCCATTCGCCAGCGCGAACGTGTACGGCCCCACGCCGCCGCTGCCGGTCAACGGTTGGTTGTATGCTACGCCGAAGATAGGCTGCGGCAACGTGGCCGGTGCGATGTTGATCGCCGGGCATTGAATGCCGATGCTATAAGTCCGATTGCCCGTGCAACCCGATGCCGTATGCGTCGCAATGACGGTGAAGGTGAACGCGCTCGGTTGCGTGGGCGTGCCGCTGATCAGGCCCGCCGCCGAAAGCGTCAAACCCGGCGGCATTGACGAACCGGCTTGCAACGCGAAGGTGAACGCGCCGGTCAAGCCCGCAGCCGTCAGTGTCTGGCCATAAGCCACGTTATACGTCCCGCCCGGCAAGGTCGCGGGCGCGAGCGTCACCGTGGGGCAGCCAATCGTCAGCGTGTAACTGACCATCCCCGTGCAATTGTTGCTGTCGGTCGCCCTGACGGTGAAGGTGAAAGCGCCTGAAACCGCCGGCGTCCCGCTGAGCACACCTGCCGTTGAAAGCGTCAGCCCGGTGGGTGGCGTTGTCAGCGCCTGAAAGTTCGTCGTGCCCACACCGCCGGTTTGCGTGAAGCTTTGGCTGAACGCCACACCGACCGTGGCAGTGTTGACTGCGGGCGCGGTCACGTTGATCGTCGGGCAGCCAATCGTCAACGAATAGCTTTGCTGCCCGGTGCAAACGCCGAAGCCCGTGGCCGTGACCGTGAAGCCGAACGTCCCGGTCGTCGTGGGCGTGCCGCTGAGCACGCCGGTGGCGGTGTTGAAATTCAACCCCGGCGGAATCGCCGCCATTGGAATCGAATAGCTGTAAGCCCCGCCAGCCGGGGCGGCGGTGAAGGTCTGGCTATACGCTTGCCCCGCAGTGCCCGCCGTCAGTGTCGTCGTCGCGCCGGTGGAAGGCGTGATGCCGATGGTGGGGCAATTGATCTGCAAGGTGACGGTCGTTTCGCCAAAGCAGCCATTCGCATCGGTCGCGCGCACGATGATGTTGACGCCCGCCGCGACGCTCGGCATGCCGCTCAGCACACCCGTCGTTGCATTCAGCGTCAACCCGGCGGGCAGGTTGTTGCTGCTCACGCTCCAGGTGATCGTGCCGTTGCCGCCGCTCTGCATGAAATTCACCGGGCCGTAAGCCGTGCCCGCCGTGCCGCTGGGGACACTGCCTGACGTGACGGTGATCGTGGGACAACCGGTTTCATACGCGCCGATGTCCGCGCCGTTGCCGCCCGCCGCGTTGGCCACGGCAGGGAAGTCCGTCGGGCGCATCAAGCCGCGTTGATCAGTCGTCGTGGCTGGTGCGGTCGCCGCGCCTTGATCTATGGCCGGACTGCCGTTGGGCAGCGCATGCGTCGCGGTTTTGCCCGGCGTGTTGAGCGTGAGTGCACCCAAGTTTGGATCAGCCGTGACCAGCACGCCCGCGCAGGCATTGGCCGCCGCGCCGTTGCTCTCGATCAAATTGTTGATGCTGCCGGTGGTCGTGCCGTTGCCGTTGATAAAGCAATCGGTCGCGCTGGCGGGCGTGTTGGCGAGAATCGTATTGACCAACGCCAGCATAGGCGTTGCGCCGTTGTTCAGCGTGTAAACGCCGCCGCCTTGCGCCGCCGTGTTGTTGGTAAACGTGACGTGCGTGATAGCCGCCGTGCCGTTGCGATTGAACAGTCCGCCGCCCAGGCCCTGGCCGGTGCCGCCCGTGTTGCCGCTCTGGCCGGTGCCGCCCGTGCCACCGATGGCTGTGTTGCCGGTGACGGTGCTGTTGAGCATGGTGACGGTGCCCGCATCGTTGAAGAGCGCGCCGCCCATACCCGCGCCGCCGCCGCCGCCACACCACCTTGTTCGCCATTGTTCGGTGCGCCATTCGCGCCCGCGCCGCCGCCGATACCGCCCGCGCCGCCAAAGCCGCCCGCCGGGCCGTTGGAGTTACCCAGATCACCACCGCCGCCACCGCCGCCGCCGCCGCCGCCAAAGCCGCCCGCCCCGCCATCGCCGCCTGTGCCGCTCGCGCCCAAGGCTGAACCGTCTTCGCCGCCGCCGCCGCCGAAGCCGCCCTTGCCGCCGTGGTCTTCATCGCCCGCGCCCGCGCCGCCGCCGCGGCCGCCGTTGCCGCCGGTATAGCCCGCCGCGCCGCCGCCGGTGTTGCCGCCTTTGCCATATTCAAATGTGCCACCCGCGCCGCCTTCGTTGGCCGTGCCGCCCGCGCCGCCTTGCGCCAGGCCGTTGGTAAGCGTGACGTCCTGCAAGGTCAGATTGCCGCAAGGCGAAACATAGAAGAACCTGAACGGGAACGTTTCGGCGCCGCGCGTAATCGTCAGCCCATTGCCTTGTATCGTCACGTTGCTGCCGATGACGGGCAAGCCGTTGAAGCCATATTCGGTGTTGTCGCGTTCGGTCAGTGCGACAGTCGTGCTCATCAACACCATTGGCACGACGATGGTTGTCGTCGAACCGCCCGCCGGACAGCCGCCCGTCGCCGTTTGCGTACGCGCGGCGGTCAACGCATCGCGCAGCGTGCACACGCCCGCCGTATTCGCCGTGCCCGCGTTGCTGCTGAGCGTGATGGTGGCGGGCGCGGTGACGGCCGTGCTGCACGCGACTACGAAATCGGTTGGGTCTTCAGTGCCCGGCACGCCGGGATCGTCGGTCAAGCGGCGCGCTTCGTTGACGTGGTCGCTGTCGGCATCGGCGTCATAAGTGATGACGCCCTGATTCGAGATGATCTGCCCGTTGGTGCCGCTGTTGATCGTCGCCACAATCGTGATCGTCACCGAACCGTTGGCCGCAATCATGCCGTTCCAGATGACAGTGTTTGTGGCGAGGATGGCATCGGCGGTGCCGCTCGTCGCGCTGGCCGAAACCAGCGTCAGCCCGGCGGGCAGCAGGTCTTCGAGTTCATTGCCAAAGCCGTCCATCTGCACCGTCGTGCTGGCGTTGGTCAGCACGACGGTATAAGTGACATTCGTGCCGGTGGCGAAAGTGCCCGCGACGGTTTTGGCGCCGCTGACGTTGGAACCGACGGGCGCGCCCTGCGGCGTCAGTGTTAAATCATCAATCGCCAAGCCATCATCCGCGCCGGTGGCGTCGAAGCTGTTCCAGCGAATGAAGAAGGTCGCGCCGTTGGCGATGCTCAGCCCGCTGATAGTTGCCGCAACGTTGGCGCGATTGGCTGCCGCATTGCTGTCTAGCGCGCCCGCCGTACCGGCGGAAATGGGCGCGATGAAATCGAGCGCGTCAAAGTCCGTATACGTGCCCGTGGTCAAACTGCTGGCGTTGGTGCTGTATTGAAAATCGAGCCGGTCGTTGCGCCCCGTCGCGCCCAACCGCCACTGTTCGCCGGTATAGCTGATGTTCAGGCTGGTGATGGCCTGGCCGGTATTGTTGATGAAGCAGCCGCCGACAGTCGGCACCAAACTGCCGCTTTGCAAGCCGCCAAAAGCGCGCTCCGCGTTGCCGGCCGCGCCGCGCGCGTGCTGACGAATTGCCAGGCCACAGCCAGCAGCAAGACGCCGCCAAGTACAAGCAATACGCGGCCAAACGGTTTTTTCAAGGTGAACGCAAGCGCCGGGAACAAGCGCTTCAAACGTGGCAAAGAACTGCGAGACGACATGGCAAATACCTCGTGTATGCGTGTGTGTGTGTAGCTTGTGCGCGCGCGCAGGCCCAGCACAAGCGCCTTCTGATTCAGATGAACTGAAGGGGTGAAAAACAAATCTGTAGAATTTTTAGTTCGCTGGTGTGTTGTTCGGTAGGATGTTTGCCGGTATGCCTCGAACAACGCGGGTGAGTTTACGAATACCCGCTGGCTTAGTCCAGCGCAAGCGCAGTGCAGGCGCCCAAAAATGTTTTGACCGCGCGCGCTCTTTTGGCTGAAACTGCTACCCAGCGCAGAGAATCAATCAATCTCATCGAAGACAATCGCATCGAGGAGCTTTCAATGAACCAGCGAACACCTGGTCTGTGGCCCATCTTCAGCTTGTTCTGTCTGGCCTTCACCTTCACGGCCAGCGCGCAAACCGCCAATCCGCCGGAGCTACATTCCAACCTGCACATCGCACTGATCGAACCTGAAATTCCACCCAACACCGGCAACATCGCACGCCTTTGCGGAGCGACCTATACTTCACTGCACTTGGTTGGCAAACTCGGCTTCCGCACAGATGACAAATATGTGCGGCGAGCAGGACTGGATTATTGGGAGCATGTAGAGATACAGCAGCACCGCTCACTCGAAGCCTTACAAGAACACCTGCCGCACAGCCGCTTTCTCTATTTTTCCACCAAGGCCAAACGTTCTTACACCGACTGGCAATACCAGCCACACGATTGCCTGGTCTTTGGGCGCGAGACGCGCGGATTGCCGGAAGAGTTATTGCAAGCGAACTGGGAACGCTGCCTGCGCATTCCCATGCCCAACCAGAACATTCGTTCACTCAATCTGGCGACCTCCGCGGGCATCGTTCTTTACGAAGCCCTACGCCAGTTCCAATAACCCCGCCATTTCTATTTCTTGAAGTAGCGGCTGGCAAAGGTCAGAAACGTCGGCCAATTCGGCCCCGTCACACCGGCCACGCGTGCAAGCCGCCTGCGATCACACGAATCGGAAAATCTGCCGCACCTCAAAAAACAATGTCAGGCCGCCGCGCATCCCTCGGATCAGCCCAACGATTATTCGGAATCGTCGGCGTCCAGCCGGGCCTGAGCGGGTCTTGATCGTATGGGTAAGCGCCCAGCCGCCGGTACAGTTCACTGTATTCGCCCAGCTTTTCACGGTCGAGCTTGACGCCTAAGCCCGGCGCGCTCGGCACAGCTAGCGAACCGTTTTCATAAGGCAGCTTGCCACCTACAATGATGTCGTCAGTCAGGTGATGGTAATGCGCATCCGCCGCGAACGACAGGTTCGGAATCACCGCGCCCAGATGCAGCATCGTCGCCAGTTGAATGCCAAGTTCGCCCGACGAATGCACCGCCACGCCGAGTTGAAAGGTTTCGCAAATACCCGCCGCTTTGACGCACGGACGAAGGCCGCCCCAGAACGTCGTGTCGAGCAGAATCACATCCACGGCCGTGTTCAAAATGTTAGCCGCCAGTTGCTCGAAGTTCACCACGACGGTGTTGGTGGCCAGCGGTAAGCGCACCTTCTCGCGCACGCGGCGCATGCCGTGCAGCCCGTACACCGGGTCTTCCAGATAATCGTTGTTCAGGTCTTCGATAGCCTGTCCAAACCGTATGGCTTGTTCGGCAGACAGCACGCCGTTGCAATCGTAACGGTAACGGTCGCCGCGCAATTCTTCGGCGACGGCGCGATAACATTCCAATTCATAATCGGGGTGAAAGGCGCCGCCTTTCAGCTTGTGCGAAGTAAAGCCGTGGCGCGCTTTCAACTCTTTGGCGAGCGCTACCAGTTGTTCAATCGTGCGGACCTCGCCGCTGCCGTCTCGCGGATTCGGATAGCGAAAAAATAAATACGACGCAAACGGCACGCGCTCATTCAAACGCCCGCCCAATATATCGCAGACTGGCACGCCCCACTTTTGGCCCAGAATATCCAGGCAGGCGAATTCAAGCGCAGCCAGCACCTGCGTGCGGTTGTTGTAAAGCGAGGCCGTTGGATTGGCGACCAGAAAGCGCATTTCTTCCAGGCGCGCCGGGTCGTGGCCGACCAGATAGCTTTTCATGGCCAGAAAGACAGCTTCGGCAGACTCGCCGCCACCGCCCATTTCGCCGAGGCCAGTAATGCCTTCATCGGTTTCGACTTCGACAATGGTGCGCACGAAACGCCCCCAATGGCAGCCATTCGCGTGACGCAGCGGCGCTTCCAAGGGGACGGTTACAGTCGTGGCTTTGATGTCGGTGATCTTCATTTTCAGTGCGCCTTGAGACTCAAAAGTGCGGCGGCGAATGCGGCCGCACCGATCATCACGCGCGCCCAGTGCCAACTGGCCCAGCGCGCCAATTCTGCCGCGAGTTCAGCCGCACTGAGCGTGGCGGCGTCGAAACTGGCGTTGGCCTGCTGAAAGTAGAGGAAGTACAACACGATCATTGACACTGAAAGTAAGGCGGCGGCCAGCGCCAGCCAGCTTCCCGGGTGCGCCGTCATCAAACAGGCGACGGCGGTGATTACAGCCAGTGACGTCGCCGCAATTGTGAGCGGTTCGAAGAAACGATAGAGACGCGGCTTATACTCCTTATACAAAGCGAAAAACTCTGCCGCAGGCAAGGTGCGCCAATACGGAACCAGCAACGCTCCTTCGGCGAGCAACGCGCCCACAAAAAGCCCAAGCAGCCAAGCCGTTAAAAATTGAAGCAGGTCACAGAATAGATTCATGATTCATCCTCGCCTTCAATCGTTATTGATTCAATGGGTCACATACGCTCAGCCACAAAAAAGACAAAGGCCAATTTGAATGGCACATTTCAGCCAGCCATCTGGCAGAAAGCGCGCTAGGCTTTGCCAGAACAACCCATTCAATACTGCTACTTCAATTGGTTGTTCTTGCCGATGTGCAGTGGCCAGCCACCCTGACGGCCTGGCTGAGTTGGTCAACGCCGTCACCGACACGTTTATGGACAAGAAAGACAAGGTCTATGGCAAAGACCGCCGCGTCGAAGCTTTGCACGAAGAACAAACGCGGCTGCTCGGCGATGTGCGCCAAAAAATGGATGAGCGCACCCAAATCGCGCAGGCCCTGGGCGTGACGACCTTCACCGGCGATCTGATCAACCCCTACGATCATTTGATTATCAATCGCAAAAACGATTTGGCCTCAACCCAACGCAATCGCATTGAAAAAGAAGCTGAACTGGCTGCCGCCAACGCGGATACGCCGATGGCCAAGGCGGCGCTGACCGAACAGGCGCGCGAATTGGTAAGCCGCGATCAGGGGCTGAATAGCTTGAAAGACCGCCTCAACGAACGCCGCCGCGATTTGCTGGCGCGCCTGAGCGGCCTCGGCCCCAATCATCCCGGGCGCCAGGATGCCGAACGCGAATTGGCCGAGATGGACGCGTTCATCAAAACTTCCAATGACAGCTTGCTTGACACTTACGCCAAGATGTTGCTCACCCAGCGGCAGGCCCAAGTCAATCAGACACAACGCACCGAACAAGACATGACCGCGCTCTTGCACGAACATACGGCGCAGGCCCGCGAATTTTCGAGCCAATATCAGCACGCCCTGCTGCTGGGCGTCGAAATCGCCAACCTCAACCGGCGGCTGGGCGCCGTCAGCGACCGCATCAATTACCTGACGCTCAAGGCGCAAGCCCCCGGTTTTATGCGCCTTTTTTCAGCCGCGCGCCCGCCCGAATTTCCCTTCAAGGGAGGCCGCCGCAAATACCTGTTGGCGTTTCTGGCTTTGGGTTTGGTGTTGGGAGTGCTGGCGCCGCTAGTTGTTGATTACCTGGACCCGCGCCTGCATACACTGTCAGAAGCCGAAGCCTTGCTCGGTTTTGCGCCGCTGGGCGGCCTTTTGCGTTACCGCAACGCGCGCGAAGGACACGTCGCGCAAGATCAACTCATGCGGCTGGCTTGCGCGCTCGAACGCGAACGCCGCCTCAACGGGTCGCGCATCTTTTTGCTCACGGGCACTGAACGTGGCTGCGGCACCACGACACTCACGCTGGCGTTGGCGCACACCCTGCAACAACTGGACGTTAAAGCCGTCGGCGTCGAAGCCAGCACCGCTTACCCCGACAAACGTTACTTGCAGCTAAAAGAGTACGGCAACCTGACAGCCCGCTTGTATGCCGTCCTCAATGCGCCCACCCCGCAACCAGCCACTGTAAAGCGTCCTGGCGCGCCGCCGGTCAACACGCCATTAGAAGCCGCGCCAGCCTCGAATCATTTGCCCGGCACCAATCAACGCAGCGCCTGCTTGCGGGAATTGGCCCGGCAATACGATGTAATTTTGCTCGATGCGCCGCCGGTGCACCTCACGGCGGATGCGGAAATGCTGGCTGCTTATGCCGACTCTACGATTCTGCTGATCAAGGCTTCCGCAACAACGCGGAACCAGACCAGCCGGGTCTTGCAACAAATGGAACGCTGGCAACTGCCCGCCCTCGGCGTGGCGCTCAATCGTCTCGATCCGCAACGCGACCCAGCGCTGGCGGCTTTGCTGCCGCGTCCGCCGCTGGGCCTGCACCGGCTCACGGCGACCCTCTGGCAACGCTGGTTGTAAAGAAGCTGTTGGAGCGACGCATGGAAACCGAAGCGAAAACCTTGCTCATTTACGCGCTGCACTGCGGCAACCTCTATGGCACCGAACGCATGGCGCTGACGACCGCCGCCGGGTTGCGCGCTGATTTCGACGCTATCATCCTCGCGCCGCCCGGCCCGTTACACGACGAAGCGCGCCGCCTGGGTTTTGCCGCGCAGGCCTTCACCTCCACGCGCGGCTTCACGCGCACGTTGTTCGCCTTGCTCACGCGCCCTTGCCGCGTCGCCTTTGTCGCCACCAGTGTCGTGCAATCGTTCGCGTTCGCCGCGTTGAATTTGGTTTGCCGCCGCGCCGCCGCACACATACACGTCGTGCACGGCGGAACGGATGAACGGCTGAGTTACGCGCGTAAACACTGGCTGGGGCTGTTGGGCATCAAACTCACCGCCGTCTCGGCCTATGTCAAAGAACGCTTGCAAGCGCACGGCGTCGCGCCCCGCGACATCGTCGTGATCGAAAACTTCCTCGCGCCCGAACGGCTGCAAGCCGCGCCGCAACGCGCGCCGTTTGCCGCCAGCGGGATTCGCCGCGCCCTCGTCGTCGCCCGCGTAGACCCCATCAAACGCATAGACCTTTTGCTGGACGCGTTCGATCTCGAACCCGCCTTGCAACAATTGCCCGTGCGCGTTTGCGGCACCGGCTGGCAACTCGACGAATTGCGCATGCGCGCCGCCGCGCGGAATCCGAACGTAACCTTCGCCGGCTTCATCGCCGCCATCGAAGCGGAACTCGCCGCCACCGATCTGCTCATTCACACTTGCGCCGAAGAGCCCTTCGGTCTGGCGATTCTCGAAGCAATGGCCGCCCGTGTGCCCGTGCTCGCGCCGGATGCGGGCGGCGCGGGCGCATTGATCGCGGACGGCGTCTCCGGCTTTCACTTTCGCGCCAACGATGCGCGCGCCTTGGCGGATCAATTGTTGCGCCTGTTGCACGCCGACGCTGACGAATTGAATCGCGTCGTCGCGGGCGGCAGCGCATCCTTGGCAACGCGCTTTTCACCCACGGCGCGCCTCGCCGACTACCTCAACTTGCTGCGAATTTCATGAAGACGAACCCGCAGAACCTGCGCCTCTTTTATGCCGCCGGCCCGGGCGACGTGATCGGCACTTATCGCCACTGGCAAGCCGGACAGGACGATCCGTCACAGGTTGCGCTCACTTATAGCGGCCAGTTCTTTGAAGTCTGCCGCGAACTCGGCGCGCAGGGTTATGTGATCGCTTCACACGCGCGGCGCGAGCGCGTGGCTGACGAACAGTTCGTCATCGAACACCGCCCGCGTCCTTGGCCGCAGGCGCGTTCGATCTTTTATCACCTGGCGACACTGGCCTATGGCCTGCAAATCATCATTGCCGCGTTACGCTTTCGCGCGCACGTCGCCATCATTTCAGAAGGCACGACGCATTGGTTTTTGCTCTCATTGCTCGCCTGGTGCGGCGTGCAGGTCGTGCCCGCGTTGCATTGCACGCTCTGGCGCAAGTTCGCGCCGCTCAACCGGCGGCAACGCATTTTCAACCGGCTCAACCGGCGATTCTTTCGACGCGATGCCGCCGCGCTGTTGAGTGCTTCGCGCGAAATCGAACGCCAGGTGGAAGTGGTCACGGGGGCACAACAAGCACGCTCATCGAATTTTTGCCGAGCTATCGCCGCGCAACCTTCGCCGCCATCGGCGCGCCGCCCGCGTCGCGCGCGCCCTTCCGCGTGTTGTTTGCCGGACGCATCGAACGCGACAAGGGCGTCTTTGATTTGCTCGCAACCTCACAACAATTGGGGCAACAACTCGCGCAGCGCGAGATCGTCTTCGACATCTGCGGCGCGGGTTCGGCGCTTGACGAATTGCGCGCGGCCACCGAAGCCGCCGGGCTTGCCGCGCGCTTTCAACTGCACGGTTATTGCCAGCGCACGCAGATGCAACAAATGCTCAACGCCGCGCATGCGTTGATCGTGCCGACGACTGCTGACTTTATCGAAGGCTTCAATCAAGTCGTCGTCGAAGGCGTGCTGGCCGGACGCCCGGTCATCACTTCAACCGTGTGCCCCGCGCTCGAATACGTGCGCGACGCCGTGCTCGCAGTCGAACCCGGCGATGTCGCGGGTTACGCCGCCGCCCTCACGCGCCTGCACACTGACGAGACGCTGTATGCACAGATGCGCGCGGCGGACGTGCAATACCAGGCGCAGTTTTACGACGTGAAGCGCAGTTGGGCGGCGGCGCTCAAACGTGCGCTGTCGTCATTCAAGCAACCACAGTTCGTAGTACCGGGTTCAGCCGGGAGCGGCCAAACTCAAGCGCATCCCGCTGAAGCCGGTACTACGAACTATTCCGCAAGAGAGGCGGCACAACATTGACTGAAACGAACGACAATCAGGCCGTTGCCAAACAGTTTTCGCGCGATGCCGTCGTCGTGTTCGCCGCCAAGATCGGCTACCTCTTGTCGCGTTTTGCGCTGCCGCCGTTCGTGTTGAGTTATGTGACGCTCGAAGAATACGGCGCCTGGTCGGCGACCTTCGTGCTGATCGGCTATCTGGGGATGAGCGCCATCGGCTGGTCGAACGTCTACATCCGTTATGTCGCGCAATATCAGGCGCGCCGTGAAACCGAAAAGATCAACCGTTTGTTGACGACCGGTCTGGCGCTTTCGTTGTCGGTGAGCGCGGCGCTGTTGCTGGGCACCTGGCTTGGGCTGCCGTTGTTGATTGGGCGCTTGGGCTTGCCCGCGCACCTGCAAACCGTCGGGTTCAAGTTGATGTTCGGCGCGGCGGCGATTTTTTTGCTCGACCTGAGCCTGGGCGCGTTTTCGCACTTGCTCTATGGCATGCGCAAGATCGTCGAACAAACCTGGATTTGGATCGCGAGTTTCTGCCTCGAAGCCATTTTGATCGTCACGTTGTTGCACAAGGGCTTCGGCATTTACGCCTTGCTCTGGGCCTTTGTGGCGCGCTACCTGCTGGCGGTGTGCTGCCAGGTCGCGCTGAGTTTGCGCCTGATGCCGGAACTGTCTGTGCGCTGGCGTTATCTGGACCGCGGCGCGTTGTGCCTGTTTCTGGGCTACGGCAGCGTCGTGCAAGCGTCGAGCCTGCTGGGCATGTTTTTGTATTCGATTGAAAAACTGTTGGCCGGCCTCTATCTGGGCGTCGCCGCAACCGGCGTGCTCGACATCGCCGAGAAGCTGCCCGTGCTCGGCAGCCAATTGCCCGCCACGATCAATTCGGTTTTTTTGCCAACGCTGGCGCACTTGCAAACGCAGCAGCAGCACGCGGCGATGCGCGAGCTATACCGGCGCGGCACACGCTATTTGAATATGGCGACCGGCTTGTTGATGGGCTTTCTGGCCGCCTTTGCCGCGCCGCTGATGCGGGCGTGGATCGGCGCGGATGCGCGTTTCAGCATGGCGGCGGTGATTTTTGCCTTGCTGACCTTGCCCTATCAGATGCACGAACTGACCGGGCCTTCGTCGGCCTTGCACCGCGCGGCGGGCAAGCCGCAACGCGAACTCGTCTATCCGTTAGCGCAACTGGCGCTGGTCGTGCTGGGCGTGGCGCTGGGCTTTGCTTTCATCGGCAAAAGCCTGCTGGTGATTTGCGGCGCGGTCGCGTTCGGCATGACCGCGAGTTCGCTGATTTATTTGAGCTACACGCATCGCTTGCTCGGCCTCACGCAGCGTCAATTATGGCGCAACGTGATGTGGCCGGGCTTGCTGCCGTATGCGTGCGGTCTGGCGGTGCGTTGGTGCGCGCCCATTTCGATGGACACGACACGTTGGCCGTTATTGGGCGCGCTGTTCATCGCCGGGCTGGCTTATACGGCGGTCGTGTTGCCCGTGATTTGGCTTGCCGTTTGCGAAGAAGACGAACGCGCCTTCGTCCGCCAACACGCGCAATCGCTGGCTCTTCGCCTGGGCTGGCCGTGGCACACGGCGGCGGCGGAAGCGGAGTCATAATCATAAGTAGAGAAGCGATGAAAGATACTGAACTGGAAAATCTGCCGGCGCTCTCTGTCGTCATCATCGGGCGCAACGAAGGCCCGCGCCTTGTGCGTTGTCTAGCCTCGGTGCGCGCCTTGCGCGGCGTTACGGGCGCAGTCGAAATCATTTATGTAGATTCCGCTTCGACCGATGACAGCGTGAATGTTGCGCAAGCCTGTGGCGCTCAAGTCATCGTCTTGCAGGGTGAACGTCCCACCGCCGCGCGCGGACGCAATGCCGGTTGGCGCGCGGCGCACGCACCCTTCGTCTTGTTTCTGGATGGCGACACGATTCTCGATCCTGATTTTGTCGCGCGCGCCTTGCCGCATTTCAGCGACGAACGCGTCGCCGTCGTGTGCGGCCAGCGGCGTGAAATCGCGCCGGGCAATTCGGTTTACAACCGCGTGCTTGATCTCGATTGGGTGTTTCAAGCGGGCGCGGCGGCCTATTGCGGTGGCGATGCGCTGATGCGGCGCGCCGTCTTGCAAGAGCTGAATGGTTACGACGCGAGCCTGATTGCGGGCGAAGAGCCTGATTTGTGTTGCCGCATGCGCTTGCGCGGTTACGTGATTTTACAAACCGGCGAACCGATGACCGGGCACGACCTGGCGATTACGCGCTGGCCGCAATACTGGCGGCGCGCGGTGCGCACGGGCTATGCCTACACGCAAGTGGCGCGGCGCTTTCGGCATACGGCGCAACCGTTGTGGAGCGCCGAAGTCAAACACAACTTGCTCAGCGGCGGCGCGCTGTTATTGCTGGCGTGTGGCGGCGTCACCGCGACGCTGTGGCAGCGTTCGCTGTGGCCGCTCATATTCGGCTTGTTGTTTTTTACCTGCTTGAGCGTGCGCACGGCGCTCAAGACGCACTGGAAAGCGCCGCAGTTGGCGACGCGGCTGCTTTACGGCGCGCATTCGCACGTGCAGCAAATCCCCATCTTCATCGGCCAGCTCATGTTTTGGCGCGATCAATGGCGGCGGCAGCGGCGCGCGTTGATCGCGTACAAATGAAAGGCGCGGCGCGGGAGTTAGCGTGAGACACAAAGTTTTATTGTCGGCATATCAATGCGGCGCAGGCATGGGATCGGTCTCGCAGATCGGCTGGGAATGGTGCGCGCGGTTGGCGCAATGCGTTGACTTGACGCTGGTCACACACATCCGCAATCAGCCCGCCATCGAGGCGCAACGCGCACAGTTGGGCGCAACTGAAATCATTTACATCAATACCGAATGGTTCGCCGGGCCGCTCTAGCGGCTGGCGGCGCGGCTGTTCCCAAAAAGCGAGCACGCGGTTTTTTTGCTTTCGTCGCTCGACTATTCGCTCTTTGATTGGCAGGCGGTGCGCTTACTCAAAGCGCGGCAACGCGGCGGCCAGCGTTGGGATGTCGTGCACGCCGTCACGGCGGTATCACCGGTTGTGCCTACGTCATTGCATCGGCTCGGCGCGCCGCTCGTGTTGGGGCCGCTCAATGGCGGCATCGGGCAGCCGCCCGCCTTCGCCGAAATTATGCGCGCGGATGCCGCGTGGTTTTATGCGGCGCGTCGCGTGGGCGTGTGGTTGCAACGCCTGCTTGGTTCGACCGACAAGGCGACGGTGATCTTGGCGGCGACACAGGCGACGCGCGCGAGTTTGCGCGCGGGCACGGATGCGCGCTTTGTCTCTATGTGTGAGAACGGCGTTGATTTGAATTTGTTTGAAGCTGCGCCGTGGCCCGCGCCGCCGAGCGCCGAGCAACCGTTGCGCATTCTGTTTGTTGGCCGACTGGTTCCGTTCAAAGGCTTGACGATGTTATTGCGCGCGGTCGCCGCCGTCGAGCGCGAATTCCCGGTGCGGTTGACCGTCGCGGGTGATGGCCCGATGGCGGCGGAGTGGCAGCAAGAAGCGCAAAACCTCGGCTTGTTGGAACAGGTCGAATTTCTCGGCAACGTTCCTTTGCCGCAAATCGCGCAGCAGATGCAACAGGCGCACGTGTTTTGTTTGCCTTCGGTGCGTGAATCAGGCGGCGCGGTCTTGCTCGAAGCGCTGGCCGCCGCGCGTCCCGTCATCGCGCTGGCTTTTGGCGGCCCGCTCGAAATCGTTGACGACGAAGTCGGACGCCTGCTGGCGCCCACCGGCGAAGCTGACGTGACCGCCGCGTTAGCCAACACCTTCCGTGAAATCGTCCAACGTCCCGAACCGTGGCGCGCGCGCGGCCTGGCCGGACGCGGCAAAGTCGAACAGACATTTAGTTGGGAGGCCAAGATTGCGGCGGCTTTGCAAATTTATGCCAAGTGCCAAGCAAAGTCTGGAGAAGTCCAGAGAAGTCCGGCGAAGTCTAGTGAAGTCTGGCGAAGTCTGGAAAAGTCTCGT
>JANOWX010000137.1:0-3876 GCA_031418175.1 Acidobacteriota bacterium
GGTCTCGGCAGCAGACTGTATCCTACCGGCAGGAAAATGTCTGAGGCCGAGACCGCACGCTGGAAGCGCTGCGTACCCAGGTTCTTCCCTTACTCTTTGTACCGCACCCACAATCAACGCGCACGGCCCGCCGCCGTGTAAGACAACTTGAAATCCGCCAGCGTTTGGCAGGCCGTCAACTCGACTTCTTGTTTGGCGGCTTCGGCGGCACGGCGCAACTTGGCGCGTTCGGCGGCGTCCCAAGCCAGCGGGCGCGTGGCGCGTTCGCTCGCTTCATCGTCGGCAAAGGGGCGCGCCAACAGCCAGTATTTGCCGGGCGCTAAATTTTTGAATTGAAACGCGCCGTCGTTGCGCGCAAGCACCTCGTAATGCCGCAGCAAGTCGTCGGCAGCCGCAGCCTCTGCCGGCAGCAGGAGCACGCGCAAACGCGCCGCAATTTTCGCGCTGCCATTGACCACCTGCCCGCGTAACGCCGCCGCGCCCGTAGCCAGCGTGACGGTGACGCCGCCAAGTTTTTCGCCCGACTTGAGCGTGAATTGATTTGCGGCGCCCGCATTCGGAGCAGCCGCAGCCCGTTGTCCAGAGGTGGCCGGAGCAGGCGCGGCCGGTGCGGTGGCGCTGGCAATAGACTTGGCATACCACGCTTCGCTGGGCAGCGTGAACAGCATGCGATAGCGGCCCGCCAGCACATTGCTCAGCGTAAAAGCGCCCTTGCCATCGGGCGCGCCCTCGGCGGAAGCAAAGTTCACGGCGGTTGTTTCCCCGGGCTTGCCTTCATCGCGTTGCAAGCGCAACAGCACTTCTTCCATGAAATCCTGGCGTTTGGGCGCGCATTTCTGCGCCGCATTCGCATCTGCTTTCATCTCTGGCGCGGCGGCTTCCAGCACCACACGTCCCGTCAACGCAGCAAGCGGCAGCAGGGCGAGATCGAGGCCGGTGACATCTGCGCCGCGCACTTGCACGCGCCGCCATTGCGAGGCCGCGCCATTCACGCGGTCACTGCGCGAGGCCGAGATTTCATAATCGCCAGCGGGAATGCCGCGCAATTCAAACACGGCCGCGCCCGCCTGCGCGCTCGACGAACCATTCGCCACCTGCTGGCCGCCCGCGGTTTGCCGCAACGAGAGCGACACACCGGGAATGACGTTGCTGTTGCCGGCCTCGACCACGCCCGTGACTTTGCCGCTGATGACGTGGCCGGGTTCGCCGCGATAGCGCAGGTCAATGCCGCTGTTGACGCTGCCGTGCGCAACTTGAATTTCGCTGGCGGTGTCGCGCGTCGCGGACGGGTAATACACCGGCGCATCGCCATCGAACGCCGAGGCCAAGCTGGTGAAGAAAAAGCCGCCGCCATTGGCGACTACCAGGTATGACCCAGCGCGCAAGCCGTAAAGGCGGTACACGCCGTTGTCATCCGTATAACCCGGACGTCCGCCCAGGCCAACCGACACCGCTTTGCCGTCAGCATCGCGCACGCGCAAGGCCGTGATGGGCGCCGCAATCACCGGCTCGCCCGTGCCGCTGGTGACGCGGCCCGTGATGACGCCGCCTTTGACCAGGTTGAGCGTCACCGTGTCGCCCACGTGGTAAGTCGTCGCATCAGCCGGGTCGTTGTTGGAAACATAGCCGGGCGCAAAGGCATTGAACCGGTAACTGGCCGCAGGCAAATCGCGCAAGCTGAAATTGCCTTCGGCATCGGTCAGCGTCGAGCGCGAACTGGTTTGCGCCACGCCAACCGCGAAGCCCGCCACTGAAACGAAGGCCGCTGGCGGGCCGTCTTCGCCCAACACGCGCCCGCTGATCGTCCCCGTGCGTCCGCCGATGGGCGCGCTTGGGTTGGGCGTTTGCGCGACAGCCAGATAGGAGCAAAGCAGCAAACAAACAAGCAGCGCATTCTTCATGGTTATTTCCCCTGTGGTGAAAGGTCGAGCGTGATGCTGACCGGGACTTCGCCAATGGCGGGCACGGTGATCTTTTGCCGGACGGTGCGCGGTAAACCCGGCGTGGGCTGATTCGACGTGCCGAAATTTCCATCAGTCCCTTGCGCGACGATCTTGCGCGGATAGGCGGTCAGGATCAGTTCATATTCGCCGGGGATCAGAGCTTCGATGGTGAAGCGGCCGCGCGCATCCACTTGCGCGCCTCTGCTGGCGAGGTTTTGCCCATCCGTGCGGCGCGCGAACACGCTCACGCGCGCGCCTTCCGGTAACGTCCCGCCCACGATTTCAACCTGCCCGCGCACGATGGCTTGGCCGTAGCCAAAGACGAGCCGGACATTGATCAATTGCTGGCCGGCAGTGACCTCGATGCCGTCTTTTTGCGGCACACTATCGAGTTCGGTGCGCATAATTGTGAATGGGGATTGGCCTCCGATGTTGAAAGCATTGAAGCGCACTTGGCCAGGCGCAAGACCACTCACACGAAAGCTGCCATCCGGATTTAACTTGAAACCCTGCCCTATCACTTGGGCGGGCGGAGCAGGGCCAGTGCCACGAAAAATGGGAAAGGAAGCTGCGCTCATCCGCAATTCCAGCAGTTTTGTCATCAATGTCGGATCGGCATTCCCTTCAATTGCGACTTTACCGCTGATCGTCGCGCCGCGTTGCGCGCGAATCTCGAGGCTTTCGACATCGCCGTCCTGCACTTCAAACGGCGTCATCTCGCTGAAGTATTCATTGGATATCGCGCCACTCCGCAAGGTTGCGCCGTAACGGCCCGGCGCTACCCGATCCAAACGCACGACGCCGAGCGCATCGGTGACTTGTGACATCTGCCTGCCCGACAGCCGTTCCCCTTGTAAAGTGCCGATGATGACGCTCTGCCCTGGCAGTGGTGCGCTTGTCTCAGCAGCTACGACCTTGATCGTAACCGCGCTGCCCTTCAACGTGTCAGGGCTCAAGCGCAGGTCAATATCTTTGGTTTCACTGCCGGACGTCACTTCGATAGGTTTGGCTTGGTTTTCGTCGGCAGTGTCAGGGTAAAACGCGCGCCGGTAAGTCATGCTTCTGGCCAAGGCAATAACAGGCGCTCCGCTCATGCCTGCTGAGATGAGATAGCGGCCTTCCGGCAAACCATACAAGCGATACACACCGCGATCATCGGTCATCATCATGAATGAGCCTGCGGCACTTGCCGAACTCCACGAACTCTTGCGGCCGTCCGCTTCCAATTTCCAGACGTCCAGCCGTTCTTCGATCAGCGGCTTGCCGGACGTATCCGTCACCTTGCCGCTGATAGCGCCGCCACGAATGAGTTTGAAATCGAGGTTCTCGACCGTGTCGCCTTCGCCAATCTGCACGGTTTTGCCCTGTTCAAAAAAGCCTGGGCTGTCGGTGGGCGAAACGTAAGCAGGCGCAAGCGGTGTGACGCGATAATTGCCGGCGGCCACTTGCGCCAAGCGGTAACGCCCGTCGGCGTCGGTCGCATCTTTGGCAATCGCTCCGCCAGTGGGCGGGCTGTTGGGTTCGGCGCGCACCAACCCGACGAGCACGCCGGCGGCGGGTTTCTCGCCAATCAGCACGCGCCCCGTGATAACGCCGGTGCCAGCCGGTTTGCTTTGCGCATTGCACAAAGACACGGCGGCCAAACAGAACAACACGCGCGCGGCGTTGCTCAAGCTCGGAATCGAAAGTCGCATATGACCTCATGGAAGAAACGGCCTTGAATTGTCGCGGAGTCCCAACTCCGCCGAATGGCGGCAACGAAAGTACGTTGTTTGTGTTTACGCTTTGCCAACGTGAGGGCTTGTTGGTGTGGCGAGTCGTCACGCTGACGGCGGCATTCTAGGAGCCCCCAGGCGCATCTTCAAGGGTTGGCGGCCAGTGTTCGCCCTTAAACATCTAAATCGAAACAAGCAAGATTGGTACACTCAGCCTA
>JANOWX010000138.1:0-3419 GCA_031418175.1 Acidobacteriota bacterium
GCGACGGTTCACCGCGCGGACGGCAATTGTTGCCGCAATTCGAAGCCAACGGACGGCGACTGGCCTCGGCCTATCGCACGCTGGCTGACGCCGTATTTTTCGGACAGGAAATTTCGCCCGCCGCCGAATGGCTGGTGGATAATTTTCATGTGGTCGAAGAGCAGTTGCGCCAAATTCGCGAAGACCTGCCGAAAAGCTATTACCGCGAATTGCCCAAACTCAGCACGGGCGAGATGCAGGGCTATCCGCGCATCTATGCCATTGCTTATAACTTCGTGGCCCACACCGACAGCCGGTTTGACGGCGAATGGCTGCGGCGTTACCTGAGCGCCTATCAGCAGGTCACGCCGCTCACCATTGGCGAACTCTGGGCGGTGGCGATCACGTTGCGCCTTGCGCTCGTCGAAAACCTGAACCGCTTGACGACCCGCGTCATCGCCGCGCGCACCGAGCGGGCCGAAGCCGACTTGCTGGCCGACAAATTATTGGCCGCCAGCAATGAGCAGCAGCGGCAAGTGGTGGCCGATCTGATTCGGCAACTCGAAACCCAGCCGCCGCCCGGTCGCGCCTACGTCGTGCAATTGACGCAGCGGTTGCGCGATCAAGATCCTGACGTAACGCCGCTCATCGAATGGATCGAACGCAGTGTGCAAAGCCAGGAACAAAGCATCGAACAGATCGTTCAGCTCGAACATCACCGCCAGGCCGCCGCGCAAGTGACCGTCGGCAACATCATCACGAGCATGAAATTGCTCTCGACCCTCGACTGGCCCGATTTCGTCGAAAGCGTCAGCCTCATCGAACCGATTCTCAATGCCGACCCGGCGCAGGCTTATGCGCACATGGGTTTTGCGACGCGCGATCGTTATCGCCATCGCATTGAGCATCTCACTCGGCACCTGCCCCGCGGCGTGCGCCTCGACGAGCTTGAAATCGCGCGCCGCGTCGTCGCGCTCGCGCAAGCCGCTCATCGACAACACCCGCACGATTTGGCGCAATCGCACGTCGGCTATTACCTGATTGACGAAGGCCGCGCCGCGCTGGAACGCGACGTGAACTACCGCCCCGCGCTGCTCGAACGCGCGCAACGCTGGGCGCTCAGGCATCCCACGCTTTTTTATTTCGGACTCTTCGGCTTGCTTACCATACTCGCGCTGCTGCCGCTGGCGGTTATCGCTGAACGCGCGGGCACGACGCCGCTGGGCTGTCTCGCCGTCATGTTGCTCGCCTTGGTGCCGGCCACCGATCTCGCCTTGAGCGTGCTGAACTGGGACGTGACGCATACCTTTGCGCCGCGCGTACTGCCCAAAATGGAGGCAGAGGCCGAGACGCCGGTGGAGGCGCGCACGATGATCGTCGTGCCTACGTTATTGACGAGCGAAGCGGTCGCGGCGGCGTTGATCGAAAAACTCGAAGTCCATTACCTCGCCAATCAAGACCCGCAATTTTATTTCGCCTTACTCACCGACTTTGCCGATGCGCCAACCGAAGCGTTGCCGACGGATGACGCGCTGTTGGCCTTTGCCCTCGACGGCATCGAAAAGCTGAACGCGCGTTACGCCCAACCTGATGACACAACTAACGACACAAGGGGCCGCTTCTTTCTCTTTCATCGGCGGCGACAGTGGAATGAAGCCGAAGGCAAATGGCTCGCGTGGGAGCGCAAGCGCGGCAAGCTCGAAGAGTTCAATCGCCTGTTACGCGGCGCGCGCGATACCAGCTTTGTCGCGGCTCAAGCTGATGCCGCGCTGCTCGCCAGTGTTCGTTATGTCATTACGCTCGACTCAGACACGCAATTGCCGCGCGATGCGGCGCGCAAACTGGTCGCAACGATTCGACATCCGCTGAATCAGGCGCAGCTTGACCCGACGACGCGACGCGTCGTGCGCGGTTACGGCATCTTGCAACCGCGCGTCAGCGTCACGCTTGAGAGCAGCGCGCGTTCGCGGTTTGCGCGCATCTTCTCTGGCAACACGGGCGTTGACCCTTACAGCACGGCGGCCTCTGACGTTTATCAAGACCTGTTCGGCGAAGGCAGTTTTGTCGGCAAGGGGTTATATGACGTTGACGCCTTTCGAGCGGCGCTCGAGTCGCGCGTGCCCGACAACACGCTGCTCAGTCATGACTTGTTTGAAGGCCTTTATGCGCGCGCCGCGCTCGTGTCAGACATCGAACTGCTCGACGAATATCCGGCGCATTACGACACCTATGCGAAACGCCAGCACCGTTGGACGCGCGGCGATTGGCAGATTGCGCGCTGGCTGTGGCCGCGCGTGCCGAATCAGCGCGGCGAAACGGTCAGCAATACATTGCCGCTGATTGCGCGCTGGAAGATTTTCGACAATCTGCGCCGCAGCCTGGTCGCACCCGCGTTGCTGTTATGGCTGCTCGCCGCGTGGACTTTGCTGCCCGGCGCGCCCTGGTGGTGGATGTTGTTCGCGCTGTTGACGGTGAGCTTCCCTATTTACGCGCACGTCACCACGAGCCTGTTGTCGCATCCGCGCGGCGTGCCGTGGACGAGTTATTTCTGGCACGTCTGGGGCGATTTCGGCACGAACACCAAACAGGTCGCGCTGACGCTTATGTTTCTGCCGCATCAAGCCTGGGTGATGCTCGACGCCGTCGCGCGCGTCGCTTATCGCAAATTGATTTCGGGCCGGCATCTGCTCGAATGGGTGACGGCGGCGCAGGCCGAAAGCAGCAGCCGACACGACCGCGCGGCGTTCTGGAGTTCGATGTATCGGGCAACCCTGTTCGCCCTCGTTATGGCCTTGTGCGTTGGTATGCTGCGGCCTCAGGCGTTGTGGTTTGCGCTGCCGCTGTTATTGGCGTGGGCGCTGTCGCCGTGGCTCGCATATTTCGTCAGCCTCAACGGGGCCACGCTGAAAGAATCGAGCCGCGCCTTGGGGCGCGCCGACCGGCAAACGCTGCGGTTGATTGCGCGGCGCACCTGGCGTTTCTTTGAAACCTTCGTCGGCGATGCAGACCATTGGTTGCCGCCAGATAATTTTCAGGAAGACCCGCGTCCGGTCATCGCCCATCGCACTTCGCCGACCAATATGGGATTGCTGTTGCTGGCGACTTGCGCGGCGCGCGATTTCGGTTACGTAGGCTTGCTCGAAACCGTCGAACGCCTTGAACTCAGCTTTGCGACGTTGCGCAAGCTCGAAAAATTTCAAGGGCATTTTTTCAACTGGTACGACACGACGACGCTGGCGCCGCTTCATCCGCAATACGTTTCGACCGTGGACAGCGGCAACCTCGCCGGTCATCTGATCGCGGTGAAACAGGCCGCGCTCGATTTGTCAGAACAGAAATTATTCGATGCGCGCTGGCTGGAAGGGCTGGCCGATACGCTCGCGCTGTTGCTGGATGAAGCGAAACGCATCGGTGGCGTCAAGGACCGCACGCAAGTCGTC
>JANOWX010000139.1:0-7979 GCA_031418175.1 Acidobacteriota bacterium
TGCACATCCAGTTTGCGCACGGTCGCGTTGTGCCAATCGCCGATGATGAGATTGCCTTCGCGGTCGCGCGTGATGCCGGTGGCCAGGAAGAACCCGGCTTGCAACGCCGGGCCATCACCTGCGCCGCCACCCGCGATGGTCGTGACGTTGCCATCGGCAACCGTGACGCGGCGGATGCGGCTGTTAAAGAAATCGGCAATGACCAGATCGCCATTCGCGTCGAAACAAACCTGCGGGGCCGCGCCGCTGAAGCTGAAGGCCGCCGCCGCGCCTTGCCCATCGGCGTAACCGTTGTAACTGCCCGCCAGCGTCGAAACGTAACGCGTCGTATCAATCTTGCGCACCAGATTCGTGCCCGAATCCAGCACGTAAATGTTGTCGTTGGCGTCCACGGCCACGCTGGAGGGTCTGGCGAAACGCGCCGCTGCGCCCACACCGTTGAGCACACCATAAGTGCCGCTGCCCGCGATGTTCGTGACCAGTCCGGTGGGGCTGATGCTACGCACGCGGTTGTTCCCGTAATCGGCGACGATGATGTTGCCGTGGCTGTCCAGCGCCACGCCCGCCGGGCCGTAAAAGCGCGCCGCCCCGCCGTAGCCGTTGGCGTATCCTTGCACGCCGCCCGCGATGGTGGTGACGTTGCCTTGCGGATCAATGCGGCGCACGCGGGCATTGCGGAAATCGGCGACGATGATGTTGTCATTACCATCCACACAAATGCCCAGCGGCGCATTGAAGCGCGCGCTGGCGCCTTGCCCGTCGGAAAAACCGGCTTGCGGAATCCCCGCGAAGGTGGATACGAAAAGATTGCTTTGGGCTTTACCCGTGCGCGTGGTGTTGGGCGCAAAGGCGCAGAGCAGGGCGAGAACCAGGAGCGCCGCCAGCACGAACGGCGTGCGATAGGCGAAGAAGTTTTTTTGCATAATGAAACCGATGTTTGCCGGGCGCGCGCGAAGCTGGACGTGGGCTTCACGCGGCGCAATTGTTGTCCGATCGTGTTTGGATCGTTTTTGGATCAGGGGGAACGCAAACATCCGTAAAGGGGAGAATGGATGTCTTTCTGCCCGCATCAAAATGCTCGTATCAAATGCCTGTTGAAAATGCGTTGGCGATTTTGCGGCCCTCTGATTGTCAAACTGAAGTGCAGGTTGCATCGCGGCCGGGAAGTTTTTCTGCGAAGCCGTGCGCTGCTGTTGTGTGTAGTTCGGCTGCTCAGCTTGTCAAACTGTGAATGATTGCGGGGCTTGACGCTAGCCGTTACAGAGGTGTTGGAAACCAGCGTTGTTTTGATGTCAGTGAGCGGGGCGCGCAGTTTGTCACAGAACGCCAACGCCTTATAAACCGGCAATTGGCAACTCTGCGGCGGCTGCGGTACATTCAACCGCGCCGATGCCACGGCATTTACCCAAATCAAATTGCGAGGCTACTTTATGCGTTGCTTGCTTGTTGCTCTGTTCGTTTGCGTTGTTTGCTCCACGACTGCCACGGCCCAAACGCCGTTCGCCAGCCTGAAACCCGAACTCGAAAAGATCATCGCCGCCTCGGGGGCCGAAAAGGTGGGTGTCGCGCTCTATGACCTGGAAAGCAAACAGAGCTTCTTGCTCAACGAACGCGAAAGCTTCCACGCGGCCAGCACGATGAAGCTGCCGGTGATGATGGAAGTCTTCCGCCGCGCCAAGGACAAGAAGCTCAACCTGCAAGAGCCGCTCGAAGTCAAAAACCGCTTCTTCAGCATCGTGGATGGCAGCGAGTACCGTTTGCGCCGCGAGGACGACAGCGACGAAGAGCCTTACAACCGTGTGGGCCAGACAATGACCGTGCTCGAATTGGTCACGCATATGATTCAGTGGAGCAGCAATCTGACGACCAATCTGCTGATCGAAAAAGTCACGGCGGACAAAGTCACCGAGTTGGCGCGCAGTCTCGGCGCCACTGGCATGCAGGTCAAACGCGGCGTCGAAGACAGCAAGGCTTTTCAGGCGAAGCTCAACAACACGACGACGGCCTATGATCTGATGGTCTTGCTGCAAGCGCTGGCCGAACGCAAATTCGCCAACGGGCGCGCCTGCGACCAGATGATCGAGATTCTGGCCGGACAGCATTTCAACGACGGCATTCCCGCCGGCTTGCCGCGCGAGACGCGCGTGGCGCACAAGACTGGTTCGATCACCAAACACAACCACGACGCGGCGATTGTGTATGCGCCGGGCCGCAAGGCCTACGTGCTGGTCGTGCTGACGCGCGGGATTGAAAAGGAAAAAGACAGCGACAAGTTGATCGCCGCAATTGCGCGGACGGTGCATCAGGCGTTGGCGAAGTAAACACCGTTTTGCTTTCTACCAAACATGAAGACGCTAGCTGTTTTATTCGTCGCCATCTGCGCCCAAGTGCTCGGCGATGTCTGTTTAACCAAAGGGATGAAAACCATCGGCGAGGTCAACAC
Organism: Acidobacteriota bacterium; assembly: GCA_031418175.1. Classification (GTDB taxonomy): domain Bacteria; phylum Acidobacteriota; class Blastocatellia; order RBC074; family RBC074; genus JACPYM01. The sequence continues at coordinate 2,444 of JANOWX010000139.1, forward strand.
GCTCGACCCGGTCGCGCTCTATCACCTGAGCGTGCAGGTGTTCACCAATCCGCTTATCTGGCTGGGCATTGCGACGCTGACGGTGTTTTACCTGCTTTACCTGGCCGCGCTCTCGTGGGCCGATCTGAGTTTCGTGCTGCCGGTGACGGCGTTCGGCTACGTGCTGAATGCGGCAATGGCGCGCTGGCTGTTGGGCGAACACGTTTCGCTGACGCGCTGGCTGGGCACGACGATCATCTGTGTGGGCGTGGCCGTCGTCGCGCGCACCGAACAAAAAACCACAGGAGGCGCGGCGGCGTGAAAACCATCCTGCTACTGTGCAGTTTGATCGCGTGCAGTTCGCTGGGCGAAATCCTCTCGGCCAAAGGCATGCAACAGGTCGGCGCGGTTTCGTTCCGCCCGCGCGCGTTGCTTGGCGCGGTTTGGCGGATGGTGCGCAACCCCTTTTTGATCGCGGGCGTGGTGGCGCTGGCGGTCTCGTTCTTCTCGTTCATCAGCTTGTTGAGTTACGCCGATTTGAGCTTCGTGGTGCCGCTGACGGCGGTCGGTTACATCACGAATACGCTGGGCGGGCGCTTCTTTTTGCGCGAACGCATCGCGCGCGCACGCTGGCAGGGCACCTTGCTGGTGACGGGCGGCGTGGCGCTGATCGCGCTGGCGGACACGATCGAAAGGCACGCGCCGCAGTGGTGGCAACAACTTTATGCGCTGCTAGCGCCGGAAGAAATACTTGACCAAGCGAGCGCGCCGCTGGCGTTTTGGTTGTTGTTCGCAGTGCGCGCGGCTTTGCTGGTCTGCGTGAGCGCGGCCTGTGTTTACTACGGCGGCGCGCCGTTGGCGGGGCTGCTCTGGTTTGCCGACCGGCGGCGGCAGCGCGCGTTGGGGTTGGCTTATACGCCCCCCACGACGATCTTCAAACCGGTGCGCGGCACTGATGCGCAGGCTTATGACAACTTCGCCAGTTTCTGCCGCCAGGATTATCCCGCTTATCAAATCGTCTTTGGCGTGCAAGACGCGCGCGACCCGGTGATCCCGGTCATCGAAAAGCTGCAACGGGATTGCCCGGCGCGCGACATTGCGCTGGTGGTTTCGCCCAATGAAATCGGCTTCAATCGCAAAGTCTCGAATCTGCAAAACATGCTCGCCTACGCCAAACACGATGTGCTGCTAATCGCCGACAGCGACATCCGCGTCGGGGCGGATTACCTGCGCCGCGTCGTCGCGCCGTTGCAACTAGAACGCGCCGGCATGGTCACGTGTCTGTATCGCGGCACGAACGCGACGACGCTGGGCGGCTTGCTGGAAAACATCGGTCTCACCTCGACCTTCGGGCCGGAAGTCTGCGCCGCGCGCGCGTTGGAAGGCATCCGTTTCGCGCTCGGTTCGACCATCGCCATGAAACGCGCGTTGCTGGAAAAGATCGGCGGCTTCCCTGCCGTGGCCGATTATCTCGCCGACGATTTCCTGCTCGGCAATCACACGGCAGCGGCGGGTTACGAAGTCGTACTGTCCGATTACGTCGTCGAACACGTCGCGGGGCCGGATTCATTGGGCGCGATGCTGCGGCATCAATTGCGCTGGGGCCGTTCGACGCGCATCTCGCGCCCTTGGGGTTATCGCGGCTTGATTCTGACCTACGGCACGGCGACGGCGCTGCTGGCCTTGCTGGCCTGGCAGTTCAGCGCGTTTGCCTGGTGGTTGCTGGCGTTGACGCTCGTACTGCGCGCGTTGCCGGCGTTTGCGATTGGCGTGCTGGGCTTGCGCGATTTCACGTTGGCGCGCTGGTTCTGGCTGGTGCCGGTGCGCGACCTGATTGCGTTCGGCGTCTGGCTGGCCAGCTTCGCCGGCAACGAGATTCATTGGCGCGGGACGACCTTCCGCGTCTTGCCGGGCGGCAAACTCGCGCCCAGCGGGGATTGAACTGTACGGCAAACTGTTAGTTTGCCGTGGCTTCCACTTCAAGCCGCTTCAGGCTTGCCAGTCGCTTTGCATGCCAAGCCCACGGCAAACTAACAGTTTGCCGTACATTGGGCACCGACTTTAGATTGGAGAGAATAACACTTATGAATTCGCTGAAATTTTGTCTATCCGCGCTGTTTGCAATTTGCTTGTTGTTGCCCGCCTGCCAAACCAAAAAACCGCAAGCCACGGCGGGCGCAAAACAGTACGAGCTAAAAGGCAAGGTCGTTTCCGCCGACAAGGCCAATCACAAGGTCACCATTGCGCACGACAAGATCGGCGATTATATGGAAGCGATGACGATGCCCTTCACGCTGACCGACGATTGGGTCTACGGCGATTTGACGCCGGGCGCGCAAATCCAGGCGACGCTTGTCGTAGACCAAGGCATGACCTGGCTGGAAAATCCGATCGTCACCAAAGTCGTAGACCCCACGCTCGCGCGCAGCGAAGAGACCGGCGTCGAACCCAGCCCAGGCGCCGACGTGCCCGATTTCACGCTGGTCAATCAGGACGGCAAGAAAATCCGCTTCAAACAATATCGCGGCGGCCCGCTGGTGCTGACGTTCATTTACACACGCTGCCCGCTGCCCGATTACTGCCCGCTGCTGAGCGAGAAATTCGCCAAGCTCAAAACCGCCGTGGATGCCAATCCGAAACTCAAGGCCAAGACGCACCTGCTTAGCATCAGCGTTGACCCTGATTACGACAAACCGCCGGTGCTGCGCGCTTACGGCACGCGCTATGTTGGCAAGCCCGATTTCAAACGATGGGAATTCGCCGCCGGGACGCCCGCTGAAGTCAAAGCGGTCGCCGAATTTTTCGGCCTGCAGTACTGGCCCGAAAAGGACCAGATCATCCATGGCCTGCGCACCGCCATCATCGGCGCGGACGGCAAGATCGTGAAGGTCTATCGCGGCAATGAATGGAAGCCGGAAGAGATCGTGAAGGAGTTGGAGAAACTCTAGGCGACGCACCTTTTCAGTACAAGTTGGCAAAGGAATAGAGGCATGGGAATAAGGTGAGAAGGCAAATCAGCTAGCCCCAAATTGCGGCCTGGCTGTACCCTCATTCCCCTGTGCCCCTTTTCCTTTGCCTTATCAAACTTACAAGGAGTCACTCAATGATGAAGTATCGCTTGTTACTGTCGTTTGTCTTGTGCGCGTTGGCTGTGGGTATCGCACGCGCTCACCGTACCGCCGCCGAGTTACCAAACTTCGGTTATTGGAGCGCCAAAGAATTGCGCCTCTTTGAAAAGCCGCTGCGCGAAAAGACCGGCGGGCCGCATAAAACATCGAGCATCAAACTGGCTGATTACGGTTCCAGTAACGTCGCCATCAGCCACCGCGAAGCCGCCGGCATCCCCGAAGTCCATGCCCAAATGGATGATTACTTCGTCGTGCAAAGCGGCGCGGCCACGCTGGTCATCGGCGGCGCAGTCGTCAACGCCAAACAGGTCGAACCCGGCGAAACGCGCGGCGATTCGATCAAAGGCGGCGAACGGCGCGCGCTGGCCGCGGGCGACGTCGTGCACATCCCCACCGATATGCCGCACCAGTTGCTGGTGGAAAAAGGCCAGGTCTTCACCTACTTCGTGATCAAAGTGAAAGCGAAGTAATCCCCTGGGTACGCACCGCTTCCAGCGTGCGGTCCTGGCGTCAGACCTATTCCTGCCGGAAGGAAAATCTCTGCTGCCGAGACCGCACGCTGAAAGCGGTGCGTACCCAGGCAGAAGTCACATCTTTCGGTTCCCTTCTTCCTGCTGTTATGAATCTTTTTCGCAACCGCCAATCCGCATTCAAACGGTTCGTCGTGGCCGCTGCTCTCGCTGCCGTAATGTTCGCCGCCTGCCGCAACCAGCCCACAACCAAGACCGGCGACGGCCCGCCAGCGCAAAAAGCGCTGGACGAATTGAAAACCTTCAAGCTCAGCGAAGCTTTCAAAGCCGAACTCTTCCTCAGCGAGCCGCAGGTCATGAGCCCGACCGAAATGGCCTGGGATGAATTCGGCAAACTCTACGTCGCCGAGATGCTCGATTATCCCGAAGACCCGCCGCCCGGCACGCCCGCGCGTTCGCAGATTCGCTTGCTGGAAGACAAAGACGGCGATGGCACTTACGAACACGCCGTGGTCTTTGCCGCTCACGTGCTCGAAGTCAGCGGCTTGCATCCGTGGAAGGGCGGCTTGCTGGTGACCGCCGCGCCCGACATTCTGTGGCTGAAAGACAATGACGGCGATGGCCGCGCCGATGTGCGCCAGGTGCTTTACACCGGCTTCCCGCTGGTCAATCCCGAAGCGCGCATCACCAATTTGCGTTATGGGTTGGACAACTGGTTTTACGGCGCGCAATTCGGCAATGACGGCAAGATCACTGCGCCCGCGCACCCAGAACGCCCGCCGCTGCCGATTCGCGGCGCGGACTTCCGCTTTCACATGGTGCGCGATGTGGCCGAAGCCGCCAGCGGCCCGGCGCAGTTCGGTTCGTCCTTCGATGATTTCGGCAACCAGTTCATCACGCAAAACACCACGCATCTGCGCCACGTGATTTTGCCGATGCATTACATCCGCCGCGCGCCGCTGTTGGAAGTGCCGGCCTACGCCTTCGACATTTCCGATCACGGCAAACCCTCGGCGCAAATCTTCCCGCTGACCGAACCGCAGGAGTGGCGCAAAGAGCGCACGGCGCTGCGCCAGCAACGCTACAACGAGAATGGGTTGAATCGCATTGAGCAACTCAGCGGTTATTTCACCGGGGCCAGCGGCAGCACGGTCTACAACGGCGACAACTTCCCGGCTGAATATCGCAACAACGTTTTCACGGGCGAAGTCAGCGCGAATCTGATTCACCGCGATGTGCTCGCGCCGGATGGCGTAACCTTCAAAGCTTCGCGCGCGCAAAACAATACCGAGTTTCTGGCCTCGACCGATGTCTGGTTCCGCCCGTGCAATTTCGCCAACGCGCCCGACGGCAACCTGTACGTGCTGGACATCTACCGCCTGTTCATCGAAACGCCCGAATCCATTCCCGAAGAGCTCAAGAAAGGCATGGACTTTTATGCGGGCGACAAACTGGGCCGCATCTGGCGCATTGCGCCGAACAAGGCGAACCACCAGCGCGGGCTGAAAGTAAATCTGGGCGCGGCCAACGTGACTGAACTGGTCAAGACGCTGGAACACGCGAACGGCTGGCACCGCTTCACCGCGCAACGTTTGATCGTCGAACGGCAAGACAAAGCGGCGCTTCCCTATTTGAAAGAGTTGGCTGAGAAAAGCGTGACGCCGCAAGGCCGATTGCACGCGCTGTGGACGCTGGAAGGCCTGTCGGCATTGGACGAAACGCTGGTGCTGAAAGCGTTGAAGGACGGCGATGCGCATTTGCGCGAACACGGGTTGCGCTTGGCGGAAACGTTTTTGCCGAAATCAAAGGCGCTGGTTGATGCGGTGTTGGCAACGGCGAAAGACATCGATCTACGCGTGCAATTCCAGGCGGCATTCACACTCGGCCAGATCAAAGACACGCGCGCGTTGAATGCGCTGGCTGATCTGGCGTTGCAACACGGCGGCGATCAATGGTTCC
>JANOWX010000140.1:0-10399 GCA_031418175.1 Acidobacteriota bacterium
GTGCCGACGCGCGCGCTGGCCCGCGATCTGGCGCGGCGCTTGGAAGAGCCGCTCGCCAAACTGGCCGTGGCAATGCGCGTGAAGACCGGCGACGAGCCGGCGCTCAACGCCCAGCGCCCGCCGGAGTTGTTGCTGACGACGCCGGAATCGCTCGACTCGCTGCTCGCCAACGCGCCGCGCGTGCTCAAGGACGTGCGCGCCGTGGTGCTGGATGAATTGCACATCTTCGACAACACGGTGCGCGGCGATCAGTTGCGCGTGCTGCTCAGCCGCTTGCGGCGGCTGAAACAATACGCTGTGACGCGCGGCGACACGGCGAGCGCGGCGCTGCAATACTGCGCGCTCTCGGCCACGCTCAGCGATCCGGCGGGCGTGGCGGCGCGCTATTTCGACGACCCGCTGGTGCTGCAAGTCGCAGGGCAGCGCGCGATTGACGCGGAGTTGCTGGCGCTGGATGACGCGGAGGACTTGATTGAATTCTTGGCCGGATTGAAAGCGCGCGGCGGCAAGAAGGCGCTGGCCTTTTGCACTAGCCGCGCCGAATGCGAAGAGTTCGCGCACCGGTTGCGACCTGATTCACCCTTCGGCGACAACGTGTTTGTGCATCACGCCAGTCTGGCGGCCACGGTGCGGCGCGCGGTCGAGCGCAACTTCGCGCACGCCGGCGCGGCGCTGTGTTTTGCGACTTCGACGCTGGAACTCGGCATAGACATCGGCGACGTGGATTTGGTCGTGCTGCTCGGCGCGCCGCAAGACCAGAGCGCTTTTTTGCAACGCATAGGGCGCGGCAACCGGCGCACGGCGCGCACGGCGGTGCTTTGCTGTTATCGCAATCCGCGCGAACGCGCGTTGTTCCAGGTCTTCCTGCGCGCCGCTGAGCAGGGCGTCGAATTGGACACGGAGCAGCCTTATTTCTTCCGCCCCTCGGTCGTCGTGCAGCAGCTTTGCTCGTATCTGAAACAAAACCGGCTGGGCGAGCTTGACCCGGCTGGCGCGTATGAGTTGTTCACGACGCCGCAAGGCGCGCCGCTCCTGGCAAAACCGCACTACGATTTGATCGTCGAGCAGTTGTTGTTGAAGCAGTTTTTCGTCACCGAGGGCCGCGCGTTGAAACCCGGCCCGGCCTGGCAGGAGTTGTTCGAGCAACGCGCGCTTTACACCAACCTGCTCGACACGAGCCGCCGCAGCGTCGAGGTCATCGAAGAAGAAACGGGCCGCCGCCTGGGCGAAATCGAACGCCATTTGCTGCCGGGCGAAGCTATGTTATTTGCCGGACACGCGCGGCAGGCGACGCGGCTGAGCGGGCGCAAGCTGACGGTGCGCACGACCGGCGGGGACGCCGCCGCGCAAGCGCCGCGCTTGTTTACGCCCTGGCGTCCGCTCTCAGCCGCGCTGGCACGCGCCGTCGCCGCTGAACTGGGCGTGCCGCGCGCAGTTGATCCGGCGGCGTTGGCAATGGCGATTGAAGAAGCAGATGCCGATACCGAATCAACCTTGCCGGTAAGCTGGCTCTTTCATTGCGCGGGCGATGCTTATGGCTTGGTGTTGGGCGAATTGTTGGAGCGGCGCTACCGCGTGCGTCTGGAGGATTCCAACGAGCTTTACGTCGCGGTGCGAGGCACGCTGCCGGCCTTGCTCGAATTCAACGAAGCGCAGGTGGGCACGTGTTTGCGCCGCCGCTGGCAGCAGATGGAAAGCTGGTACGCGCTGGGCCGCTTTCAAAACCTTTTGCCGCTGGAAGTGCGGCGCGCCAGTGTCAGCGCGGCGTTTGACGTGCCCGCGTTTGTGCGCGCGTTCAACGGACGGCGCGTAGGCTCAGCCCAGCACAGCGCGTGACCGGCGCGCGGGTTGTTTAGCTATTCGCGCGCCAGCGTTCTCGGCAATTCGCTCCGATACACCTGTGCCACGCTGTAAATGCTGCGCTGTTCGGGCGCGTAATAGAGCCGCGCGAACAAATCGCCCAGCAGGCCCAATCCCAAAAACTGCATCCCGCCCAAAAACATAACCGCTGAAAACAGCAGCAGCGGGCCGTTCTGAATAAAGATGTCTTCGTGCCAGAACAGCTTTTTGCACAGCAGCCACGAGGCCAATAGCCCGGCGACCGCAATCATCGCCGCGCCGATGCCGCCGAAAAAGTGCAGCGGGCGCGCGAGGTAACGCACCAGCAAGCGAATCGTCAGCAGGTCGAACATCACGCGGAAGGTGCGCGACAGGCCGTAATGCGATTGGCCGTTGGCGCGCGGGTTGTCTTCGATGGGGACTTCGGCAATCAGGGCGCCTTCGATGCTGGCCAGGGCGGGAATGAAGCGATGCATCTGGCCGTAAAGCGGCACGCGTTTGAGCACGTCGCGGCGATATGCCTTGAAGGTCGTGCCGAAATCGTGAATGGGCACGCCGGACGCGCGCGCCATCAGTTGATTGGCGATGCGCGAGGGGAAAGTGCGGCGCGCGCCATCCTGCCGGTTTTGCCGCCAGCCACTGACGATGTCGTAACCTTCCTTGAGCTTTTCGATAAAGCGCGGGATGTCTTCGGGCGCGTGTTGCAGATCGCCGTCCATGGCGATGATGACTTCGCCAGCGGCGCGGTCGAAGCCGGCGGCCAGCGCGGCGGTTTGGCCGAAGTTGCGGCGCAACCGCAAGCCGGTGACGCGCGGGTCGAGGGCGCAAATGTCTTTGAGGATGACCGGGGTGCGGTCGCTGCTGCCGTCGTCCACAAAAACCAGTTCGTATGCGACGTCCAGCGCTTCCAGCACACGGGTGAGGCGGCGATAGAGTTCGGGCAGATTGGCTTCTTCGTTGTGAAAGGGGACGACGATGGAATAGTCCAAGTGGGCAAGCTCCCTGCGGCGAAATTGCGGGAGCGTTAAATGCGGACAGGATTAACAGGATGTTCAGGATTCACAGGATTCTTTTTCTTATCCTGTGAATCCTGAACATCCTGTTAATCCTGTTGAAAAACCATTGTCAGCTCACCGCTGTCCCGGCGCAGTTCAGCCGCCGAGACCGGGGCAAACTAACAGTTTGCCCTACACCTTTCAACGCTCGACCGCGCTGAGCCGCCATTCGCCCAACGCTCCCAATAGCGCCGCGCTGCCTTCGCTGAAACGTATGCCGGAGCCGGCGACGAGGTCTTTGACAGTGCTGGTAACGAGCACTTCGCCGATGGCGGCCTGGGTGGCGATTTGGGTGGCGAGTTCGACGGCAGGGCCGCCGACGCGGTCTTTCATCACGTCGCATTCGCCGGTGTGCAAGCCGACTTGCAGCTTGATCCCCAGGCGGCGCGCCGAATCGCGGATGGCGCAGGCGGCGCGAATGGCGCGCGCGGGCCCGTCGAAGGTGGCGATGATCTGACCGCCGTTGAGTTCGCCGCCGATTTGGACGGCGTTGCCTTTGAACATTTCGACCTCGCGTTTGACGTGCGCCTGGTGGCGGTTGAGCAATTCGTGATAGCGCGAATCGTTGAGCCGTTCGGTATCCGCCGCCGAACCGACCGCATGCGCGACCAATACGGTGGCCAGCACGCGATCCACTTCGGTGGCATAACGCACGCCGGTGAGAAACTCTTCGATCTCGCCAAGGATGGATTCCTGATCGCCGACAAAGGGCAGATGATCTATGCCGGGCAACTCGACGAATTTTGCGCCGGGGATGTGTTCGGCCAAGTAACGCCCTTCTTCGACGCGCAAGGTCGTGTCGCCCGTGCGGTGCAGCACCAGCGTCGGCACCTGAATCGCGGGCAGCACGGGGCGGATGTCAATCTCGGCATTCATGCGTGTCAACGCCAGCGCCGCGCCGGGGCTGGCGCCCATGCGCAGATAGGTCGCCCACCACTTGCAGAACTGCGGATCGTTGGCGCGGCTGGGGGCGCGGTCTTCGATACCGATGGGGCCGCCCCAATGCTGGCGTATCTCTTCAAAGAAATGCTCACGATGTTCTTCAGTCGGGCCCCAAGGATAATCTTCGGCCCAGAGGCGGCGCGCGTAACTGCCGATCATCACCAGCGCGGTCGTCTTTTCGGGATAGGTGGCCGAGAACAGGCTGCACAGCGGCCCGCCTTCTGAGATGCCGCAGAGCACGGCTTTTTCTGATCCGGCGGCTTCCATCACGGCGCGCACGTCGTCCATGCGCTGTTCCAGCGTGGGCAATTCATTGAGCGGGACGCGGTCGGATAGGCCGGTGCCGCGTTTGTCGAAGAGGATCACGCGGGCGAATGAGGCGAGGCGATTCAAGAATTGCGCAAAGCCCGGCTCTTTCCAGAACCATTCCAGATGCGAGACCCAGCCCATGACGAACACCAGATCGAGCGGGCCTTCGCCGATGACTTGATAGGCGATGTTGACGTCGCCACTAAGCGTGTAGTGGATTTCGGGAATGAACTGCGCTTCTTCCTGACTGGGCTGGCTGGGGATTTCTTTGCCGGAGCGCGCTTGCACCAGCGTCGTGCCGGCCAGATTGATCTCGCCCCACGAATCGCCCAGCCGCGTTTGCAGTTCCAATTCCTGCAACAGGCTTTTCAGGTCGAGCTGGAAGTCTTTGACGGTTTGATAGCGCTCGTCGCGGTCTTTGCGCAGCGCCTTGTTGACGATGCGTTCCAGTTCGGGCGGCGCATTATCCAGGCTGCGCGACAACCGCGGCGGTTCGTGTTCCAGAATCGCGACCATCACGTCGCTGGGCGTTTCGCCTTGAAAGGGCGGACGGCCCGACAGCATTTCGTAAAGCACGATGCCCAGGCTGAAGACGTCGCTGCGGCCGTCAACTTCCAATCCGCGCGCCTGTTCGGGCGACATGTAATTCACCGTGCCCATCACCGTGCCGGGGTCGGTGTTAAAAAGCGAAGCCGTCGAGACTGCGGATTGTTTGCTGGTTTTGGCCAGACCGAAATCGAGTACTTTGATGTACCCGTCGGTGCGCAGCATCACGTTTTCGGGTTTGATGTCGCGGTGGATGATGCCGGCGGCGTGGGCGGCGGCGAGCGCGCTGGCAATCTGGCTGGCGATGTTCAAGGCCTGCGGCAATTTCAAGCCGCCCGTCAGCGCGCCGCGCGACATCTGTTGCCGCAGCGTCTGGCCGTCAATGTATTCGGTGGCGATGAAATGGCGGCCCCCCGTCTGGCCGATTTCGTGAATGGTCAGGATGTTGGGGTGGTTGAGCGCGCTGGCGGCTTTGGCTTCGTGGACGAAGCGGCGCAACCATTGCTGGTTGTTGGTGTATTCGGACGAGAGCAGCTTCAACGCCACGCGCCGTTCCAGTTGCGTGTCGTTGGCCAGATAAACCTCGCCCATGCCGCCCACGCCGATGCGCGATTGAATTTCGTAGCGGCCAAAGCGCGCGCCGGTTTGAATCGTGGACAGAAAGACTTGCTCTTTGCCGTGGGCGGGGGGCGTTGTTTCGCGTTGCGCCAAATCGCCGTTTTTCTTTTTGAGCGGCGCAAAGATTGGATTGGGGGTGGCTGCCAGCAGGCTGGTGCGGGTGGGTTCGAGTTTGGTTTTCTTGACCGTGGCGACAAAGCGGTAGCCGCGTTTGGGTACGGTTTCGATGAACTGCCCCCCGTCTGGCTTCTCGCCCAGCACGCGGCGCAGCATGGAAACGTGCTGGGCCAGATTGGTTTCTTCGACGTAAGTGTCGGGCCAGATCGTTTCCAGCAACTCTTCCTTGGTCATCACGTGGCGATTGTTTTCGACCAGGACGACCAGGGTGTCAAAAGCCTTCGGCGTGAGTGCCACGGGTGTCTCGCCTTTCCACAGCATGCGCTCGACCGGGTCCAGGCGGTAAGGGGCGAATTCGTAAATGTGACGTGTTTGTTTGGGCATTCTGTTCTCAAGCGCATTGTCATAACCGGCGGGGTTGATTTGTTCAACCCCACATCAAAACCAAGGAGACTGCGATGATTAAATCCAGGGCGCCAACCTCCACCAACCTTCTGACACCCTGATTAAGCCATGCGCGCGCGCGAAAAGTCTTGAGCGCGGCAACTTTGCGTCAAGCGGTCAATTTGCTGAAAAGGCAGTGGATAACCTCTTTCAAAATTCTTTCAAAGTTTTTTCATCGCGCGTTTAAGATTTCCCAGTCCGCTTCCGCTATCTTGCGCCATGTTGCAGGGCTTCTTTGAGATGGGTTCACAAACGTTAGGGTGCAACCGCCGCCCGAGCGTCGCGCGTGCCACGTGCCTGCATCCCGCCAGCGCACGTGGCCACGTTGGAAGTCCCGCACAGGTGACGGGTGTCACGAATTTCGGCAGGGCACAATTCCGCGCAGTGCCCGGGCCGAAGCTGGAAGGCTGAATCGTCAAGCGTCAATTGGCGTGAACGATTCAGCCTTCTTTTGTTTTGGTTTGTTTACCGCATGGGGTGCGTTAGAGCTTTGCGCGCGCGCCAAAGCGCGTTAGATTTGCGGCCGTATGCAAACTCAACTCATTGACGATCCACGTTGGCCGCGCGCTTCTGCCTGGCTGACAAGCAACCGCGAAAATGAAATCGAAGGGCTACTTTCGTTAGTAGGCGCACCGGTGCGCCGCGGCTCGCTCACGCCAGGGCGTTGTGATCTGGCTCCCCAAGCCGTGCGCACTATCTTGCGCAAGTTCAGTTGCTACGACATCGAAGCCGATACGGATCTGCGCGTGCTGGGCGCGCACGATCAAGGCGATCTGCCACTGGCCGAAGCCACATTGGAAGAAGCCTTCGAGCCGATCCGTTCAGCGGTTTGCCAAAATTTGAATATGGATGCCGACGTGGTCGTAGTGCTGGGCGGTGATAACGGCGTCACGCGCCCCGGCGTGCATGGCGTGGCGGCGGCAATGCTCAACGCACCCGGCCAGTCACTGCAGCATTGCGGCTTGCTGACCTTCGACGCGCACTTCGATCTGCGCGACCTGAGCAATGGGTTGTCGAACGGGAACCCCGTGCGCGCGCTACTCGCCGACGGCCTGCCGGGCCGCAACATCGTACAGATCGGCATTCAAAGCTTCGCCAATTCGCAAGCCTACGCCCAAGTCGCACGAGATGCGGGCATCACCATCGTCACGATGGATCAAGTGCGCGTGCGCGGCATCGAAACGGTCGTCAACGAAGTGCTGGCTTACCTGTCGCAACATACCCAGGCGATTTACGTAGATTTCGACATTGACGTGTTAGATCGCGCGTTTGCCCCGGCCTGTCCCGGTGCGCGCCCGGGCGGTCTGACGCCGTGGGAGTTGAAACGCGCGGCGTATCTATGCGGCGCACAACCGCAAGTCAAAGCAATGGATTTGGTCGAAGTTGATCCGACCCAGGATGTAGCCAATGTGACCGTGATGGCGACAGCGCAATGCTTGTTGTCGTTTGCCGCCGGGTTGGTGCGCCGTTTGTCAAAGCCCGTGTGAAAAGCGCCGCCGCTGCCGCCCGTTTGATTTCCGCGCGGTAAAAGCCCGTTGGTGCCCGTTGCTGATTGTGCTTATTCCTCACTCGTCCTAGAATCCGGCCAGTTTTGTTGCGTTCTCTCGCTTCCCAAACTCGTATGCGCCCCTGGCGCTCAACTAAGCCACCAACATAGGAGGACACTGTGAACACGTTGAATTCCATCATCCGCGGACGGGAAGTTTACTCGCTCAAACAGGAAATGACGGTGCTCGAAGCGGCGCGCTATATGTCGGAGAAGCGCGTCGGTGCGGCCGCCGTGCTCGATGGCGAGCGCGTAGTGGGCGTCTTTTCTGAACGTGATCTGATGACCCGCGTCGTCGTACCCGGCGTGCCTGCCGAGCGCACGCGGCTGGCTGACGTGATGACCCGCGACATTGTGGTGAGCGCGCCGCACGACACGTTGGAAGAAGGGCTGCGCAAAATGCAGCAGGCCAAGTGCCGCCATCTGCCGGTCGTGCAAGACAGCCGTTTGCTGGGCTTCATCTCGCTGCGCGATCTGTTGCAAGTCGAGCTTGAAGAGAAGGACGAAGAAAACAGGTTTCTGAACGAGTACATCCACTCCATCCCTGCATCAGCGGGGAAATAAAACAACACTTGCCCATGCCGGATACCCTGGCGGTCGTTGGCTGCTCACAACTTGTCACCCTGGCAGGCCCGGCCGCCCCGCGCACCGATGTGTCTATGCGCGAACTCGGCATCATTCCGCAAGGGGCGCTGTTTGTGCGCGCGGGGTGTATCGAACGGGTTGGCACACGCGCGGAAATTGAACCGCTGATTGACGCCGCTTGCGAAGTTGTCGAAGCGGATGGCCGGGTGGTGTTGCCGGGCTTTGTTGACGCCCATACGCATCCGGTTTTTGCGGGCACGCGCGCCGATGAATTTGAGCAGCGCGCGTTGGGCGCGACCTATCAACAGATTGCGGCTGCCGGTGGCGGGATCAAATCCACCGTGCGCCAAACGCGCGCGGCCAGCGCGGACGAATTGGTCGAGACAGGCAAACGTTACGCCAACTGGTTCCTGCGTTGCGGCACAACGACGGTTGAGGCGAAATCAGGCTACGGGCTGACGACGGAAGATGAATTGAAGATGTTGCGCGCGCTGCGGCGCTTGAATGCCGAGACGCCGTTGCGTTACGTGCCGACCTTTCTGGGCGCGCACACGCTGCCAGATGAATTTGCCGGACGCCGCAATGAATACGTTGCGTTGGTGATCGAAGAGATGCTGCCGCGCGTCGCCCAAGAACACCTCGCCGAGTATTGCGATGTGTTTTGCGAAGCGGGCGCATTCAGCGTTGACGAATCACGCCGCATTCTGACCGCCGCAAAAGCGTTGGGCTTGAAACTGCGCGTGCACGCCGATCAGCTTTCGCTCAATGGCGGCGCGGCCTTGGCGGCGGAACTGGGCGCGGCGACCGCCGATCATCTGGAACACGCCGATGCGGCGGGCAGCGCGGCGCTGCAAGCCGCGCGCGTGCAACCCGTCCTGCTGCCCGCGTCAGTATTGATGATCGGCGCGGCGCGTTACCCCGCCGCGCGAGCAATGATCGAAGCCGGGCTGGCCGTCGTCATCGCCACCGATTTCAATCCCGGTTCGTCGCCCGTGGCCTCGATGTTGTTGGTGCTGACGCTGGCCTGCACGCAAATGAAAATGACGCCCGCCGAAGCCCTCACGGCGGCGACCATCAACGCGGCTTACAGCCTGGGGCGCGGCGCTGAGCTTGGTTCGTTGGAAGCAGGCAAGCGCGCGGACTTCGTCATTCACGATTGCGCTGATTACCGCGAACTGGCCTACTTCGCCGGGCTGGAGCACCCGGCGGCGGTCTACGCGGGCGGGCGATTGGTGTGGCGGAAAGATTGAAGGCCCAAGTGCCCAAGTGCATGGAGTTCAGCCTTCAGCCTTCAGGCTGCCGGAGGCGCGCTGCGCGCGCCAAACAAGCTAAAGCTTGAACTCCATGCACTTGAGCACTTGAGCACTTGAGCACTTGGGCATGGAGTGAACTATGTACGCAGGTATCGAAGCAGGCGGCACCAAGTGGGTGTGCGCCGTTGGCAGCGGCCCGGCTGACATCACTGCGCTCGAACGCTTTCCTACCACCACTCCCGCTGAAACCATCAGCCAGGCCATTGCGTTCTTGCGGCAATTCCCAGCCCTGCAAGCCATTGGCGTCGGTTCATTCGGCCCCATTGATTTACACACTGACTCGCCGACGTATGGCCACATCACGACGACGCCGAAAGCGGGCTGGCAATTCACAGATGTTGTCGGGCCCTTGCGTAGCGCGTTTGGCCTGCCGGTCGGCTTCGACACCGATGTCAACGCGGCGGCCTTGGGCGAATGGCGTTGGGGCGCGGCACAAGGGTTGGACACGTTTGTGTATTTGACCATCGGCACCGGCATCGGCGGCGGCGCGCTGGTCAACGGCAAGCTGTTGCACGGGCTGTTACATCCTGAGATGGGCCATATGCTGCTGCGGCGTGATGCGGTGCGCGATCCATTCACGGGCGCTTGCCCTTTTCACACAGATTGTTTGGAAGCGCTGGCGACCGGGCCTGCAATGGAACAACGCTGGGGCGCGCGGGCCGAAACCTTGCCACCAGACCATGCCGCGTGGGATTTGGAAGCGCATTACTTGGCCCAAGCCGTCGTCAATCTGATCTGCATCCTCGCGCCCGAACGCATCATCCTGGGCGGCGGCGTGATGCATCAGCCGCAGGTGTTTGAGTTGTTGCGGCCTGCCGTGCAACGGTTGCTGAATGGCTATTTGCAAATGCCGCAGCTTGCCGAGCGCATTGACGAATACATCGTACCGCCGGGCTTGGGAGATCGCGCGGGCGTGTTGGGAGCGATTGCGTTGGCACAACTGGCAGAAGAGGTCAGACAGGATTGACGGGATTGTAGCAGGATGAATGGGATACTGGCTCAAACGCCAAGAGGCCAAGAGCGCCAAGACGAAAACGAAACATAGCAATGTTAGTGGTAACTACTCAGCCCGGTGCGCCCGCGTC
>JANOWX010000141.1:0-2950 GCA_031418175.1 Acidobacteriota bacterium
TTGGCGGCTTCGTCCTCGAGTTCGACAACAAGCTCTACGATGCTTCGGTGCAGCACAAACTGGCGGAGCTGCGGGCGGAGTTTTCGCAGAACCTTTATGTGAAAGAATTTTGATGGCTGGCCGTTGTTTGGGGCCCCCCCCACCCTCTGGGCCCCGCTACTGACACGTGGTGACTTCCCACGCCGCCGTGTTGCGCAAGAGCGTCGAGAGCAGCGTCGTGTGCAAGCCGTGCCCCGACCGCGATGCGCGCACGTGGCCCAGCATCGGCATCCCGCACAAGGCCAGGTCGCCGATGATGTCTAGAATCTTGTGGCGCACGAATTCATCGGCGAAGCGCAACGGCTCTTCGTTCATGATCCCTTCCTTCGTCAACGCGATGGCGTTTGCCAGCGAGGCCCCGCGTGACAAGCCGCTTTGCCGCAACGCTTCGATCTGATCCACGAAACCGAAAGTACGCGCGGGCGCGATCTCGCGCAGGTAGTTGCCGTTGGCGAAAGTGATCGCGTGCGTTTGCAGGCCGATCAGCGGATGCGCGAAATCAATCTCGCAGGTGATGCGGAATTCGTCGCACGGTTCGATGGACATTGTGCGGTTGTTTTCGCCGACCTCGATGCGTTTGAGCACGCGCAAATAGGCGCGCGGGGCGGGCAATTCAACAAGGCCAGCCGCTTGAATCAAGTCCACCCACTCCAGACTGCTGCCGTCCAGAATCGGCACCTCCAGCGAATCAATCTCGATGATGGCATTGTCTACGCCGCAGCCGACCAGGGCCGAGAGCAGGTGTTCGACGGTGGCGATCATCACGCCCGATTTCATCAACGTGGTCGCGTAACTCACGTGCGCGACGTATTGCGGCGCGGCCGGAATCTCGAAATCATTCAGGTCAGTGCGGCGAAACAGGTAGCCCGTGTAAGCAGGCGCGGGCCGCACTATCACACTAACCGGGGAGGCGGAATGCAGCCCGATGCCGGTGGCGCTGAACGGTTGTTGGATGGTGGTCTGTTTTGCCAATGGTGTGTCGCCCCGCCTGGAACGCCCCGCCTGGAAAGTTTGAGCGTCGTACCGTTGCCACATTGCACGGGCTGGCGTGTGGTTTTCTTGCCAGCGGCCCGGGCCAAAAAAGGAAAACGGCTGCAAGCCGTGTGGGCTTGCAACCGTTGTTGGGTTGAACTGAACTGCCGCCGGACAGCTATTCGAAAATGCGGCGGACTTTTTTGCGATTCCGTTTGCGTGCGAGTGCCGATTTCACGCGGCGTTTTTCGCCGGCCGGCATGTGGAAGGCATGCCGTTTGACTTCGCGGATAATGTCTTCCTGTTGCACTTTGCGTTTGAAGCGGCGCAGCGCGCTTTCCATCGTCTCGTTATCACCGAGCTTGATCTCTGCCAATTTGAATTCACCTCGCTTTCACTCTTGGCGGTTCGTTTCGTCCGGCCCCAACACAGTTCTAGTTGACTAGCGGGCTGCTGAACGAAGGCGCGAGGATACTTGCCGAACTAGGGGGTGTCAAGCGCGGCCTTTGTCTGACAGGGCTTTTCAGCGCCGCACCGCGCAAGGTAAAGTGCGGACTTCTCATCAAGCGCTGATTTCATCAACAAGGAACATCCATGAGAATTCTCGTCATCGGTTCAGGCGGGCGTGAACACGCGCAAACCTGGGCGCTCGCGCAGAGCCCGCAGGTCAAACAAATCTTTTCGGCGACCACCAACGCAGGCATTCAACGGCTGACTACGCCCGCCAAGATTGATGCTGGCAAGCCTGACGCCGTCGCCGCATTTGCCGCACGGGAACGACTTGATCTGGTTGTCGTCGGGCCCGAACAACCGCTGGTGGATGGCGTGATTGATGCCTTGCAGGCGCGCGGCATTCCGGCGTTTGGGCCAATAAAAGCGGCGGCCCGCTTGGAAGGTAGCAAGGCTTTTTCCAAAGAGTTCATGACGCGCCATCGCATTCCCACGGCGCGTTATCGTGTGGTTGAGACGGCTGTCGAGGCGCTCGCTGCCTTGCGCGAATTCGCCTTCCCGCTGGTCGTCAAGGCCGATGGTTTGGCGGCGGGCAAAGGCGTAATCATCGCTGGGGATGAGGCTGAGGCGCAGCAGGCCGTGCAGGATTTGCTGATTGAACGCAAGCTGGGCGGGGCAGGCGCGCGCTTGGTGATTGAAGAATGTCTGGCCGGCAGGGAAGTCTCGTATCTGGTTTTCGCGGATGGCAAGGATTGGTGTGCGATGCCGGTGGCGCAGGATCACAAACGCGCCTTCGATGCGGATCGCGGGCCGAACACGGGCGGGATGGGCGCGTTCTCGACGCCGGGTTTATTGGATGAAGCGACTGAGGCGCGCATCGTGAAAGAAATCGTTGAGCCTTCATTGGCGGCCACGGCGGCGGATGGCTTTGCGTTTCGCGGTGTGTTGTATTGCGGCGTGATGCTGACGGCGCAGGGGCCGCAGTTGCTGGAATACAACGTGCGCATGGGCGACCCCGAAACGCAGGCGATCTTGCGGCGCTTGGATAGCGATTTCGCCGAAATATGCCTGGCCGTGGCGCGCGGCGAATTGGGCCGCGTCAAATCACGTTGGCCGCGTTGGAGCGAGCAGTCCGCGACGTGCGTGGTGCTGGCTTCGGCTGGTTATCCGGGCAGTTATGAAACTGGCAAGGTGATTGAAGGCTTGGACGCGGCTGAAGAGGTTGAAAGCGTGACTGTCTTTCACGCGGGCACGAAACAGAATGCTGACGGGCAAGTAGTGACGGCGGGCGGGCGTGTGTTGGGCGTGACAGCGCGCGGGGCGGATTTGGCTGAAGCGACGGCGCGTGCGTATGAAGCAGCAAGCCGGATTCGATTTGACGGCGCGTTTTACCGGCGCGACATCGGGCGTCGTTAAGCAGAGAGAGAGGTTCGTTCGCATAAACAAGAGCCGCCGCCGTGGGTAGCCAAGGCGGCGGCGCGTGGTTTTT
>JANOWX010000142.1:0-2901 GCA_031418175.1 Acidobacteriota bacterium
CGGCGCTTCAGTTGCGACACGCAAGGCAATCAATGTCAGGAACTCGCCAATCCCAACGGCCAGCGCGGCGAAGGCCAACGCGGCGGCCAGCTTGCTGGAGGCCGTGGCGGCCCCGGCGCAAATGCGATGGCGACCGCGCCGGATGGCAAGCGCGTGGCCTTCATCCGCGCTTACAACCTGTGGGTGCGTGAGGCGGGCAAAGAGACGCAACTGACGACCGATGGCGTCAAAGATTTCGGCTACGCCACAAACAATGCGGGCTGGACGAAGAGCGATGCGCCAGTGCTGGCCTGGTCGCCCGATTCCAAAAAGATCGCCACCTTTCAGCACGACGGACGCGGCGTAGGCGAGATGTATCTGGTCAACACTGTGGCCGGCCATCCCAAGCTGGACGCCTGGAAATACCCGCTGCCCGGCGACGAAAAGATTTTCATGATCGAGCGCGTCATCATTGACCTCAGTGGGGAAGGGGACGCCGCCAAAGTCGTGCGGCTGAAAATGCCCGCCGACCCGCATCGTTCGACGCTCTGCGATCACGTCGTCTGCGGCGGTGTCTGGGCTGACGTGCAATGGAGCGGCGACAGCACGCAACTGGCCTTCGTTTCCAGTTCGCGCGATCACAAAGAAGCCAGGTTGCGCGTGGCCGATCCCGCGACCGGCGCGGTGCGCGAGGTGTTGGAAGAGAAGGTCGAGACGTTTTTTGAATCCGGCAATGGCCGCGTCAATTGGCGCTTTCTCGCCGCCTCGAATGAAATCCTCTGGTTTTCGCAACGCGACAACTGGGGCCAGCTTTATCTTTACAACCTCGTCACCGGCAAGCTGAAACACCAGATCACGACCGGCGCGGGCAATGTCACGCAAGTGTTGCGCGTGGATGAACAGAATCGCTTGCTCTATTTCCTCGGCGTCGGCAAAGAGCCGGGCCGCGATCCCTACTTCCGCCATTTCTATCGCAGCGGCTTCGACGGCAAGGGTCTCAAACTGCTCACGCCCGAAGACGCCGATCACGACATCGCGCTGGCGCCGTCGGGCCAACATTTCACCGACAGCTATTCCAAACCCAACGTGCCGCCGGTGGCTGTGTTGTGCGACGCGGATGGCAAACTCATCACGACGCTCGAAAAGGCCGACATCTCGCGCTTGCTCGCCACGGGTTGGAAGCCGCCGCAACCCATCACAGTCAAGGCGCGCGACGGCGTGACCGATCTTTACGGGTTGATGTTCACGCCGACCAAGCTCGACACGAGCAAAAAATATCCGATCGTCAACAACATCTACCCTGGCCCGCAGACCGGCAGCGTGCGCGGGCGCGGCTTTTCCGCCGAACGCGGCGATCAGCAGGCGCTGGCCGAACTCGGTTTCGTCGTCGTGCAGCTTGACGGCATGGGCACGCCCTGGCGCTCCAAAAAATTCCACGCGGCCTGGTATGGCGATATGGGCGACAATACACTGCCCGATCAAGTGACGGGGATGAAACAACTGGCGCAGCGTTATGCCTGGATAGACATCGAACGCGCGGGCATCTACGGCCATTCGGGCGGAGGGAACGCGACGACGACGGCGCTGTTGCGTTACCCGGACTTTTTCAAAGTCGGCGTCGCGCAGGCCGGCAACCACGACAACCGCCTCTACGAAGACGATTGGGGCGAGAAATGGCAGGGCTTGCTGGTGCGCAAACCCGACGGCACGACCAATTATGACGATCAGGCGAATCAGAACCACGCCAAGAATCTGAAGGGCAAACTGCTGCTGGCGCACGGCACACTGGATAACAATGTGCCGCCGTACAGCACGCTGTTGGTGGTGGATGCGCTGATCAAGGCGAACAAGGATTTCGATCTGATTATGTTTCCCAACCGCGCGCACGGCTTCGGCAATGAGGCGTATATGGTGCGGCGGCGTTGGGATTATTTTGTGCGGCATTTATTGGGCGCGGAGCCGCCGCGCGAGTTTGAGTTGAAACCGACTGTGCAAGCAGGGCCGTTGCAACCGTAAGGGTTGGGCTAATCAAGGTGGGAAGCGAGGAAAAACTCCGGCGCAACTTGAAAGAATTCCGCCAGGTTTTTGATCTGCGCGCGGCTGGGCTTGCGTTTGCCGCTGACGACTTCAGAAGTTACGCCGCTGGAGCCGAGCACCGGTTCGAGGTCTTTATTCCGCAAACCGCGCTCTTGCATAAAGCCCTGAATCATCGTGTGCGGCGGGGCTTCGGGGATGTCGTGATGTTCGTCCTCGTAAACTTCGATCAGGGTCGAAAGCAGTTCCAACAAGCGGTGTTCTTCCGCTGACAGGCTGGGCTTGACTGCCAAGCTGTCTACGATGCGCGTGAGCCGTTCCAATTCGGCTTCATTGGTGATGGCGGCGGGCAACGCTTCGGCCAACAGGTCAGCGTATTTGCGTTGGTTGAACCGTGGCGTTTTGGTGCGGTGTTTAGTAGCAGTGACATTCATCTTCCCAATCCTCCGTGTCGTATTGTTTGTGCGTCATGATCCTGAGCACGAAGACGCGTTGCGATTCGTAGCGCACGCCGGCAATCAGGCGGAAATCATTGCCCTTGATGTTGAAGACCGTGCAAGCGCCCACGGAATCGGCATGCCTGAAATCCTGCCGCGTCTCGGCGAGCGTCCGCCAAGTGGCTTTCCTGGTGACGCGATACCAGAACAGCAACGGCCCTGCGGCAGCCGGATGGATTGTCCAGAATTCGCGCAAGCGGCGTTTGCTGATAACGCGCACGGTTGCTACTCCTTATTCATAAAATCTAGCAAGTGAAAGGCATCCTCTCAGAACTGAGAGCCGCCGTCAATCACCGGATCATCAATGAAAAATACCAACAGAGGATTCACTATGAAACGTTATCTGCTTACCCTGGCGTTTGTTTGGAGTTGCTTGTTCACCGCGCCCGCC
>JANOWX010000143.1:0-2672 GCA_031418175.1 Acidobacteriota bacterium
CGACGGGGCGCGGCGTGCGCACGCATATTTCCGACGACTTGTTATGGCTGCCTTACGTGACGAGTTTTTATATTCGCACGACAGGCGACCACGCCATCCTCGATGAACTGATTCCCTTTCTTGAAGCTCCGCCGTTGGCCGCAGGCGCAGACGATGCTTACTTGCAGCCGCAGGTTTCTGCCGAACAAGCCACGCTTTATGAACACTGCCTGCGCGCGCTGGATCGCAGTCTGACAACCGGCGCGCATGGGTTGCCGCTGATGGGTGCTGGCGATTGGAACGACGGCATGAACCGCGTCGGCAATGAAGGCAAAGGCGAAAGCGTATGGCTCGGCTGGTTCCTGCACGCCACGCTCGAGGGCTTCGCGCCGTTGTGCGAAACGCGTTCCGAACTTGAACGTGCCGCGCGCTATCGTGAACACATGGCGAAACTGAAAACCGCGCTCGAGCAAGCGTGGGACGGCGATTGGTACGTGCGTGCTTATTTCGACGACGGCACGCCGCTGGGTTCGGCGCGCAACGACGAATGCCGCATTGATTCCATCGCGCAATCGTGGGGCGTGATTTCAGGCGCAGCCGAGCCATCACGCGCCGCGCACGCGATGGCTGCGGTTGAGACGCATTTGATCCGGCGCGGCGACGGACTGGTGTTGCTGTTCACGCCGCCTTTCGATCAGGGCGCGCGCGAACCCGGTTACATCAAGGGTTACGTGCCGGGCGTACGCGAAAACGGCGGGCAGTACACGCACGCCGCGCTGTGGACGTTGATCGCTTATGCGCGGCTCGGCGACGGCGACCGCGCGGGCGAACTTTTCGCGTTGCTCAATCCGATCAATCATTCGTCAACGCGCGCGGGCTTGCACAAATACTGCGTCGAACCTTACGTCGCGGCAGCAGATGTATACGCCGTGCCGCCGCACACCGGGCGCGGCGGCTGGACGTGGTACACCGGCTCAGCCGCCTGGATGTATCGCGCCGGACTCGAATCAATCCTCGGCTTTCAACTGCGCGGCGACCGCTTGCGCATTGATCCTTGCATTCCGCGCAACTGGCGCGAATTTGAAATCACCTATACGCATAACGCTACGCGCTATGCCATCAAGGTCGAGAATCCGCACGGCCTCTGCCGCGGTGTGACCAGCGTTGAATTGGATGGAGAAATTCAGCCGAGTCTTGAAATCGTGTTGGCGAGTGACGGTGAGCAACACAACGTACGCGTTGTGTTGGGCGATCCCTGACCCTTCATTAGCGAAAGACGCAATCCAGATCATCGCAAGCGTAGTTATCTCAATTCTGACGGGTGCCGATGAACACGCTCTCGCCACTCCATCAAACGCCGCTTGACCAATTCTACCAGCCAATCACCGTTATGCCCGAAATATGGCTTGAGCAGCGAATCCCGCTGAAGCGGAGAAACAGTTAGCCCGTTGTGCGCCAGATGTTACCTCAGCGACGGCCTGATTTCCGGTAGCATCCTAATTATTATTTGTTGCTGGAAGCATCTTGTCTCTTATTAAACAGACAGCCTCTCTCGTGAGGCTTAAATTGCCAACGGATTAGTTCTTTGTGTTGCCTGTTGTGACAGCAGTTGGCTAGTGAAGCTGAGTATCTAAAACCGGCAATACACGATTAAGGCATCACTGATCTTCTCGGGTGTGCGCTCGCGTGAGTTTTTGTGCGTCAAGTTTCAAAAGCTAATAACTTGGAGGTTGTTATGCCATCATCATTTCGTCAATCCAAAATCCTTATCAGTTGTGTTACGGCAATTGGTTTGGTTGCAGCAGCAGTTACGGTGGAACGCAGGCTCGCGGCAGCAACTCGCATAAGCACCGCCAGTAATGTCGTTTCTGTTCAGCAAGAGGAAAAAATTGAATCCGAATTAATCACTGTTAGCCGGTTCGGTTTTATGCCGCTTGCCATCAAACGCCCGGCAAAAGATTTCGTGATGACCATTGTCAATCGCAGTAGTGATCCTGAATTGAACCTGACGCTCAGTCGAACGGTGGGAAACAGGCCAACCGATAAAATCATTGACGTGAAGCTGAAAAAAGGACGGGGAAGTTGGTACGCTCATTTCAACCTGCCACCTGGGGATTATGAGTTGAGCGAAGCCAACAACCCGCAGTGGAAATGCAGTATCACGTTGACGCCGCGCTGATCCTGCTTGAGTCGTCTTTCATTAGCGGCTGCGAAGCCAATAAACAGCTACTGACTTTCAACGTTGTGAGAGGAATTATGAACAAGCTCGCTTGCCGCGTGCGCCGCAATTTTGTATTTGATCTGCTGAATTCGTTTGTCATGGTATTTCTATTTTTAGGAATGCCTGCCGATAGCAAGGCGCAATCTGGTAATACTGCGACAGATGGTTTTACGCCTGAAGGACTGAAAACAGGCGCACCGGCTGGGTCATTTCAACTGAGCGGCTTCGATAACATCAATTATTTCAACGGCAATTTGAATTTCAGCTTGCCTTTGGTGGGCACCGGCGGGCGCGGGAGCGCTGCGTACGGAATCCCTCTGAGAATTGAGCACAAATGGCGTGTCATCAAAACTCCTAACCCGGCTGGTTTCGGTTACGTCAATACCCCGGAGCCAAACAGTTGGCAGAGTACTGATCCGGGTTACGGTCCGGGCATCCTGCTTGGGCGAAGCGGCGGGCAGTTGCCGCAATC
>JANOWX010000144.1:0-2717 GCA_031418175.1 Acidobacteriota bacterium
CCTATTCTTTCCCTCGCTCAAGGTGCTTACGCAGCAAACTGGTCTGGTTCAAGTCACCGAACTTCGGGCATTCATCTATGCGGACGGCGGCTACATCCAGCCATTGACAACGGCCTCAACTGGCTATGTGTCCAATTTCAATGCCAACGGCTACGGCACTTTTGGTTGGGATTCCAACGCGCCGCCGACAAATACTTTGCAAAATGCGCGGCTCGTGGTTTTCCTGGATGCCGAGCTTGACCACGCGACGACCACTTTTTTCAACGAGTACGGGGCGTTGGTCAATCTCGCACTGCCGCCGGGCGCGCTGCCGGGCGATGTGGCGGCCTCAAAGTGGGAGATTGACGAATCGGGCTTTCTCTTTGGCAATCTGGCACAGCACCTGACCAACGGTGCGCTGGATCAGACCAACAGCGTTCCGGCTAATGTGCCGGACGACGTGTCGCTCGCGCTTGGGTTTCAGCTTGGCGCCCTGCCGCCCAACGCGCTGGTCAAAATCCGCTGCTTCGTCAGCGCCACGAATATCGGTGGACTGAGCCAAACTGATAGCAGTACAAACACGCAGCTTTATTTCAATGGCTTGGTACAAGGCAATCAGCCTCCGACAATCACGGCTGCGACGATTGCCAGGATACAAGGCAGTCCGGCCTCGACCGCAAACATTGCGACGGTCAACGATGACCTAACACCGGCAGGGAATTTGACCGTCACTGTTACGACTCCCGCGCCGGGCATCAGCGTCACCAACATCTCGAACAACAACGGCACGATTACCGCCAACGTCGCGGCGAGTTGTTCAGCGGCGGTTGGCGCGAACACCATCGTTCTGACTGTCACCGACAGCAACAATGGAATGGCGACGGGCAACCTGACCGTCAATGTCACCGCCAACGCCGCGCCGAGCTTGAGTTATCCAGTCACCGGCGTCGCTCTCAACGCGGCCACGACGATCAATCCAACCGTCGCCACGGACAACGGCTCGATTACCGGATTCAGTATCGTCAGCGTAGTTCCGCCGTTGACCACCACACCGACCGTCAACGCCGCCGGCGTGGTTTCGGTGACGAATGCCGCGCCCTTGGGCGTGCATACCGTCACAGTCCGCGCCACCGACAACTGCGGCGCAACCACCAATGCCAGCTTCACACTCAACGTCGGTTGCGCAAGCCTCACCGTCGCGCCCGCCACGCTGATCAACGGACTGACCTTCGTCGCATACACTGCCACGCTCTCGGCCAGCGGCGGCAGTGGGAGTTACATCTTCAGCCTGACTTCAGGCGCTTTGCCCGCCGGGCTGAGTCTGAGCGGCAATATGATTTCAGGCACGCCCAACACCGCCGGAGCTTCCACCTTTACGATCCGCGCCACGGACAGCAACGGCTGTTTCGGCGAACGCACTTACACCCTGCTGATCGGCAGCACGGGTTTGATGTATTACCCGCTAGCGCGCCCCGTGCGCTTGCTCGACACGCGGCCCGGCATCAGCCCGAACGCCTGCTTCCAGCCGAATGCGCCGATTCCGGGCGGGACTGTGCGCACCCAACCGGCGCGCGGCATCTGCGAAGGCCTGACCATTCCGCCGAACGCAGTGTCCATCACCGGCAACATCACCACGGTGCAATCCGGCGGCGGCTTTCTGGCGATTTATCCCAGCGACGCGCCGCAACCGCTGGTCGCCAATACCAATTACCTGCCGAACGAAATCATCAATAACTCCTTCACGGTCGGCGTCGGCGCAGCGGACGGCGCGGTCAAAATCTCCGTCACCTCAACCACCGATGTGGTCGTGGATGTGACCGGCTATTACGCGCCGCCTGCAATGGGCGGCTTGTACTTCCACTCCTTGCCCCGACCGGTGCGCTTGCTGGAAACGCGCGCGGGATTTTCGGGCTGCTTCGCGCCAGCGACGCCTTTGCCGGGCGGCGTCAACACCGTGCAGCAAGGCACGGGAAGCTGCGGCGGATTGACCATTCCGCCCGAAGCCCTGGCTCTGGTCGGCAACGCGACGACGGTGAATCCGGTAGATTTGGGTTACCTGACGCTTTACCCGGCCAATGCGGCGCAGCCTTTGATCGCCAGTTCGAATTACGCGGCGGGGCAAATCGTCAACGGCCCGTTCACCGTTGGGTTGTCGCCAAACGGTCAATTCAAAATCTTCCCGCAATGGACGACCGACCTGGTGATAGACATCACGGGGTATTACAGCGCCCAGGCGAGCGACGGGAATGGGCAAGGATTGCTCTATTCATCGCTGGGAGCGCCGTTGCGGTTGCTGGACACGCGGACCGGGCAGCAGGGTTGTTACACGCCGGGGGCGGCGATGCTGGGTGGCGCGGTGTATACGCAGGAAACGCAAAGCCCCTGCTCGAACCTGACACCGACGGCGCGGGCGCTGATTGGTAACGCGACGGTCGTTAACACAACGGGCGTCGGCTACCTGACGTTCTGGCCAAGCGATGCGGCGCAGCCCTTGGTGGCGACCTCGAACTTCACGGCGGGACAGGTCATCAACCGCTACTTCACGGTGGGCCTGGCCGCCGATGGCACCTTCAAACGCTTTGCGTTTCAGACGACTGACCTGGTCGTTGTCATCACCGGCTTCTTTGCGCCGTGAAGCGCAACCGTGGCACTTGGCCGACCCGGGGGGGGGGGGTGGGGGAACCAGACCCAGCCCCACCCCCCCGGGGGGGGCCAGGCAACCCACCCCGGGGCCGGGC
>JANOWX010000145.1:0-1529 GCA_031418175.1 Acidobacteriota bacterium
GCGATTACACCAACAGCGGCACGAGGAGTATGTGGGTGCAGGCGAAGTTCGTCTTCTAAACCTGTGCGACAACCATCGAAAAACTAAAAGGAGCGGCCCAGACCGCTCCTTTTCTTTTGATACAGCGCGCTGCAAACGCTCCGTGGTTTGCCACGATTTCCACCAATGTCTAAAAATCAAACGCCTCTTTCAGCTTATCCACCTTCTTCTCCCACTCTGCCTTGAGTTCCGCCTTCACCGCGCCCCAGGTCGTCGGATGCTCCGGTTCGCCCTCAAAATGAAACGGGCAGGGCGCCGGGGAGACCTGTTTCTGCACTTCGCGCAGGTCAATCGGGTCAAAGGGGAAGGTCACGCACGGCGTGGGCGCGTGTTTCGGCGAGGTGTAAATCTGGCAAGCCGTCGTGTGCTCGTCTTCGTGATAGAAAGGGCAGGTGAAGACGATCTTGCAACACAGGCCGCAGCGGTTGCACTCCCCGCGTTTGTAAGGCTGCCAGCGATAGAGAATTTTGTCCGGCAAGACGCGCGACAGCACCCAGCGGCGCGTCGCTCCGTAAGAGTGATCGGTGTAAAGGAAGCCGATGGTTTTGCGATAGGCGATATAGGCCTTGCGCTTATAGATTACCCACTCCGAAAGCTGCGGTAATTGCAGTTGTCCGTCATTGTCCTCAACAGCCGCAGAAACTGGCCGCCGCGGCTCGATTTGTACCAGCCGCACGGGCGGTTGATTCGGTTGTGACATCCGAGCTCCCCTTTAGGTGAAAGATTTGTGTTGTTGATTTGCACGCCCCAGTCGGCGGGATAAAGCGGCGCGATCTTACCATCGGCTCTCAGCCGCCGCCAAACGCTGCCCAACGATCTTGCCGGGTAAGTGCATGGAGTTCAGCCTTCAGGCTGCAGCCCCGCCACAGGCGGGGCTGGCAAGCTAAAGCTTGAACTCCATGCTTTTCATTCCCGTCGGGCCTTACATCGTCAACGAAACCAGTTGCGGTTCCAACGACCGCGTATGCGTTTCGTCGTGCACGCCCAGCGCGGCATCCAGTTCATCGGCCAGATTGCCAGTACCGGCTCCGATGGCTTTGAAATCGAAAAGCGCGCGGTCGAACAGATGCGTCGGCACCGTATTGCCCAAGGCCGTCAGCATGGATTTGCGCAGCATCGGGATTTCCAGATTCAACTCGTCAATCAGCCGTTTGATGCGTTTGCGCTTCAGGTTCTCCTGCGAACCGCACAGGTCGCACGGGATGATTGGGAAGCTCTGCGTCGCGGCAAAGGCCGCCACATCCTTTTCCCAGATGTAAGCCATTGGGCGGATCACCGTGTTGCGCCCGTCATCCGAACGCAGGATCGGCGGCATCGCTTTCATGGTGCCGACGAAAAACAGGTTGAGAAGGAAGGTTTGCAAAACATCGTCGGCGTGATGGCCCAGCGCGATTTTGGTGCAACCCTCTTCGACCGCTACGTTGTAAAGAATCCCGCGCCGCAAGCGCGCACAAACCGAACAATACGTCTTGCCCTCGGGCACCAGCCGT
>JANOWX010000146.1:0-6509 GCA_031418175.1 Acidobacteriota bacterium
GACCCGCCAAAGAGGTTTTTGAGGAATTGCGCCAGGAGTTTGGTTTTCCCGAAAGAACACTGTAGCTGCTTATCAATCACTCTCGAAAAATTCGACTTGTGCAAGTAGTCTGTGGTTTCCGTCGCTACGCGACGAAAACCACAGACTACTTGCACAAGTCGAATTTTTCGAGAGTGATTGATAAGCAGCTACAGTGTTCTTTCGGGAAAACCAAACTCCTGGCGCAATTCCTCAAAAACCTCTTTGGCGGGTCTGCCCTTGCCCGCTTTCATAGAGGCCAACCCCAGTTCGATACCGGCGATAGTTTCCATCAACTCGTGTTCTTCCTGCCAGACCTGAGCGTCGTTTTCAGTCATCTCAAGATTGATCGTTGGTGCCATCGAAAACCTCCTCATAGCATTTGGAGCGCAACGGCGCGTTAAACCTTCAACTGGTCGCACGAAAACTCAACCAGGTTCCCATCGGGGTCTTTGAGCGTGCAGAAGTAACCGACGACCGGCCCGGCGTATTGCGGCGCGTCCACTAAAATACCAGCGGCGCGGGCGCGTTCGGCCAGGGCATCCACTGCGGCGCGCGACGCAATGTGAAAGCCGAAGTGATCCATTCGGCCGTGGGCGTAAGCGTTTTCGTTTTCGATCAGCACGATGATGAGGCCCGTTGGATCGCCTTTGAGCCGCACCCAGATCACCCGGTGCGTATGGCCCGGATCGCGGCGGTCGTGAATGATTTCCATCCCCGCCCAGTCGCAATAAAACTGCGCAGTGCGTTCGATGTCCGCCGCCATCATTGCAATGTGGTCGAGTCGCTCAATCATTGATTCATCTACCTCGCCCTTATCAGGGCCAAGAATCCGAACATTCTTGCCCGCGTATTTGCCACGCACACCACGGCTGAAATCAATCTCCGCTTTCATTTGAATTAATAGGGGGCAAGCAGCGAGTTTTGCGGCTCTGCCGCCCGATGTGCGGAAGGTCTGTGACCTTCCGGGCACTGTTTTATTCCTCGCTTCCGGGACTACGCCCCGACTGGGGCATAGCCCCGGAAAAAGGTTACGCGCGCGGACGGTCGCAGACCGTCCGCACATCAGGGCGGCAGAGCCGCGTGGAAACAGCAGAATCACGAACTTTTTCGTCGTACTTCATTTGCTATTTTTCGGCTGTGCAGTCTTGCCAGCCCGCTGATTCAACTCATTCAAAATATCCTGCAAACTCACATTGCGCTCGGCCATCAGCACCAACAGGTGATAAAGCAAATCGCTGATTTCACCGGCCAGCAGCTTGCGCGCTTCGTCGCTGTTGCCGTTCTTGGCGGCGATGATCGTCTCGGCGGACTCTTCGCCCACTTTTTTGAGAATCTTGTCGAGGCCGCTGTTGAACAGATAGGTCGTATACGAACCTTCAGGCCGCTGCTCTTTGCGGTCTTGAATCAGTTGGTAAAGGTCATGCAGCGAGATGCCCAGGTTCATGGCGGCCACGTTGACCAGCCCGATTTGCGCCTGTTCGATCTCGACGCTGCTTGCCACGATCAGTTTTTCGTCACTCATTGTCGTCTGCCGTCAAACTTCTAAAAAAACAACTGCGTGCGCCCGTGTGACAGGCCGGGCCTTTTGGCACGACGCGCACGAGCAAGGTGTCGCCATCGCAATCATACAAAACACTGGTGACACGCTGCGTGTGCCCCGAAGTCATGCCCTTGTGCCACAACTGTTGGCGCGAACGGCTCCAAAACCAGGTCTCGCCCGTCGCCAGCGTGCGCGCCACGCTCTTGGCGTTCATCCACGCCATCATCAGCACTTCGTGAGTGCCGTCATCCTGCACGATGGCGGGAATCAGGCCGTGCTCATCGAATTTCAGCTTTTGAATTTCAGCTTCGTACATCTTGCTAACTCCAGGCGCTCATTGCGCCCGTTTCTGCAACCATTCCGTCAGCACGGCCAGCAACCCGGCGTCTAGCGGGCGCGCCGCATCGGTGTTGGCCGCTTGCGCAGCCGGCCCTTTGTTGGTCTTGAGCAAATGATCTACCTCCGGAAACAATTGCAAAGTCGTGTCGCGGTGATCTGACCGGCTCATGGCTTCGTTCAGAAACTGGGCGTCTTTGCTGCTGACCACCACATCCTTGCCGCCTTGCAAGATCAACACCGGCGCTCTGACACTGTTGGCGACTTGCAAGGGATCGTTGATGAACAGCGGAAGGACGAACTCCGGACGACTGACCAGATTGATCACCACGGCCGCCTGCGGCAGTTGCGGATCGAGCCCTTTGCTCAAATCTTCGCCACCCACCGCACCCATCGAGCGCACGATGCTGTCAAATTTGGCGATGAACGGCCCGATCTCGGCGTCGGGTTTGCCAGCTTCTCTCATCTGTTGCTGAAATTGATCGCGCAGCAATTTGTTCCAGGTGCGGCCCGGCGAGGCCGCCAAGATTATCCCCGCCAGTTTTTCATCGCTGCTGCCCAGCACTGAACCGACAAAGCCGCCTTCGCCGTGGCCGAAGATGAAGACTTTGGCCGGATCAAGTTCAGGCCGCTTGCGCAGATACATCACTGCCTCGCGCGCATCGTCCACCAGATCATCAAAAACCATTTTCGGCTTGCAGCCGCTCGTGCCGGTGCAGCGTTTGTCGTAGCGCAAAACGCCAAAGCCCTGGCCCGCCAGATGCTCGGCCAATTCGCGGTAAACCGGCTGTGCGACCGTGCCGAATTTGAATCCGTCGCGCGTCGTTTGACCATAGCTGGCCAACAGCAACACGCCGGGCGCGCGCTTGCCCGCGGCGGGTTTCGGCAACAGCAAGGTGCCCGTCAAAGCGACGCCGGTGCTGTCAAATTTGACCTCTTCACTGCGCGCGCCGGTGGACACGGGTTTTTGTGTCGTTGCCGACCCGCGCAACGAACACACAAACACCAGCCCAATAAGCGCCACACGGCCACAGTCTCTGACCAAGTTATTCGTCATTCCTAAACTCCTGTCAAAATCAGGGGCACAACACCGGGGCAGTACCGCGCGCGTCAGCAAGCGGTGCGTCAAGTCTGGCGGGCTGGTACAAGAGCAAAGCCTCCGCTTGCTGACGCGCGCGGTACCGTCCCGCTACACAATTTTCCGAGCCACCAAGCTCAGCGCAACAAAATGCCGCGCGCGCGCAAATACGCCTTGGCAGCGCCAATCGTGAATTCACCGAAGTGAAAGATCGAAGCCGCCAACACCGCGCTCGCCTTGCCAACGGTGAAGGCTTCATACAGATGTTCCAACGTACCCGCGCCGCCCGAAGCGATCACGGGAATGTTGACGGCCTCGGCCACCGCGCATGTCAGTTCCAAATCATAACCATCGCGCTGCCCATCGCAATCCATGCTGGTCAGCAGAATCTCGCCCGCGCCCAAGGCCGCCGCCTGTTGCACCCATTCGATCACATCCATGCCGGTCGGCGTGCGCCCGCCGTGCAAATAGACTTCCCAGCTTAACGGCTGCGTTTTATCTGCGCGCGCGCGGCGTTTGGCGTCCACCGCGACGACCATGCATTGCGCGCCGAAGCGTTCGGCCCCTTCACGAATCAACTGCGGATTTTGCACCGCCGCCGTATTGACCGAAACCTTGTCGGCCCCGGCTTTCAACATTGCCCGCACGTCTTCAGCCGTGCGAATACCGCCGCCGACGGTGAACGGGATGAAGACGCTGTCGGCGACATGGCGCACCATCTCCACCACAGTCTCGCGCCGGTCGGACGAAGCCGTGATGTCGAGGAAGACCAACTCATCCGCGCCTTCGCGGTCATAGCGCGCGCCCTGTTCGACGGGATCGCCCGCGTCCACCAGATTGACGAAGCTGATGCCTTTGACCACGCGGCCACGGTCAACGTCGAGACAGGGGATGATGCGTTTTGCCAACATTGCAGATTGCAGATTGCAGATTACAGATTACAGATTACAGATTACAGATTACAGATTACAGACAATCTCAAACCTGCAATCTCAAATCTGCAATCACTACAGACTTATTTGCTTGACCGACAACACCAACGGCACCCGCGCCAATTCCTGCAAGGTCGAACCGCGCAGCGCTTCGTCCACCTGATACACAGACATCGCCGTGCCGCCCGCGCGATTGCGGCTCAAATTCAATTGCGCGATGTTGATGAACTGTTCGCCCAGAAAGGTGCCGACGCGCCCGACCACGCCCGGTTTGTCGTCGTTGCGGATCAACAGCAGGTGGCCCTTGGGCAAAGCTTCGACGCGGTAATCGTCAATCGCGACGATGCGCAGATCGTCGCGGCCAAAGAGCGTTCCGGCCACGCTGGCTTGGGCGTCTTCGCCTTTGACGATGACTTCGATCAGGGCGGTGTAATCGTGCGGCGCGCGCGCCTTGGCCTCGGTCACGCGCAAGCCACGCTCTTCGGCGATGACCGAGGCGTTGACCTGATTGACGCGCGCGCTGAAGGGCGCGAGCAAGCCCGCCAGGATCGCCTGTGTGATCGGTTTGACCTCGAGGTCGGCGACCTCGCCGCTGTAGTTGATCTGGATTTCGCTGACGGGTTGTTCAAAGTATTGCGATTGAAATGCGCCCAGCTTTTCGCCCAGCGCCAGATAGGGGCCAAAGACTTTCAAGGCTTCGGCGCTGACGGCGGAGACATTGACCGCGCCGGAAATCGCGCCGGTTTCGAGGTAATTCGCCACTTGGTCGGCGATGATCAGCGCCACCGAGTCTTGCGCTTCGTTGGTCGAAGCGCCGAGGTGCGGCGTCACGATGACTTCATCCAGCGTCAACAAGGGATGGTCAGCCGGCACCGGCTCTTTGACAAACACGTCGAGCGCCGCGCCCGCGACTTTGCCCGACTTGATTGCCAAGTAAAGCGCCGTCTCGTCCACCAATCCGCCACGCGCGCAGTTGATGATGCGCACGCCCTTCTTCATCTTTTCAAACGCCGCCGTGCCCACGATGCCGCGTGTTTCGTCGGTGAGCGGCGTGTGGACGGTGACGAAATCCGCGCGCGTGAAAACATCGTGCAGCGAACCGATCTCGATGCCTGCTTTGGCGGCGGCTTCTTTGGTGATGAAGGGATCGTAGGCGATGACTTTCATCGCCAAGCCTTGCGCGCGCGCGGCGACGATCTTGCCGATGTTGCCGAGGCCGATGATGCCCAGCGTTTTGCCTTGCAGTTCGGTGCCCATGAAACTCTTTTTGTCCCAGACGCCGTTTTTCAGTTTGGCGTGGGCTTGCGGGATTTTGCGGGCCAGCGCCATCAGCAGCGCGATGGTTTGTTCGGCGGTGGTGACGCTGTTGCCGGCGGCGGCGTTCATCACGACGATGCCGCGCGCGGTGGCGGCGGGCGTGTCAATGTTGTCAACGCCGCTGCCCGCGCGTCCGATGACTTTCAGCTTGTTGGCGGCGGCGATGATCGCGGCGGTGACTTTCGATTCGCTGCGCACGATCAAGCCGTCGTAATCACCGATGGCGGCGAGCAACTCTTCGGGTTTGAGTCCGGGTTTGAAATCCACCTCGAATGAGCCGCGCTGTTGCAGCAGTTCGACGCCGGACTTCGCCAGGTTGTCGCTAATCAAGATTTTCATTGGGAATGAAACCATCCTTTCTAAAAACCGGGTCTAAAAAAACAAATTGTAGCGATGAAATAGGAAGAAATCGGGTGCGGCGGCGCGGCGGTTACCACGACCACGAATGGCGCCACGAACAATACCAAGCGGGGTACGCAGGCGAAGCCTGACCGGACGGGGCTGACCGTTCCGCGCGCATGGGGAGAAACAAGTTGTGCTGATCTGTTCCGGTCATGATTGTCGTTGCGAATGAGGGCTTCAAAAACGAAGGCGCATCATACGGAGCGACCCTGCGAATTGCAAACAGCCATTCCTGCTTGGTACGGCTTGGCCTTGCCGCTTCAACGAAAGTTTTCGAGCAGCATAATGCTGCTCGAAAACAGATCGTTGTGGGCATAGAGAATTTGCCGCCCAGCCGGCGCGACGGCCAGGCCGGGGTAAAGCCAAGCGGGTTGTTTGTCCGTTGTCGCAATGGTTTTGACTTGCCGCGTGGCGAAATCGAAGCGTTTGATCTGGTAGGGGAATTGATCGTTCTTGGCGACGAAATAAAGGCCGCTGTCATTGATCGTCCAATAACGCCAAAAGCCCGCTTCGGCCAATTCGGGCACGGCTTCTTCGTTAGCGCCGTCAACAGTCACGCGCCACAGCCCGGCAATGCCGCGGCCTTTCAGGTAATAGACAAACTTGCCCTCCGGCGATTCAAAGGCCTCCATCCCGCCTTGTTGGGTCAGTTGTGTGGCCGCGCCGCCCGCCACGGGCAGCTTCCAGATTTGCAGCTTGCCGGAGCGGTTCGAGCAGAAATAGAGCCAGCGCCCATCGTGCGACCAACTGGGGATCACGTCGTGCGATTTGTCGGTAGTCACGCGGCGAGGCGCGCCGCCGCCGGCGTTAATGACGAACAGATCGCCGCTGCCATCGGGGCGCGCGTCAAAGGCCACTTGCTGGCCGTCGGGCGACCAGCGTG
>JANOWX010000147.1:0-3127 GCA_031418175.1 Acidobacteriota bacterium
CGCGGCCGCATGACGCTGACAAGGAACATCCCAAAGGGAATGTGCTCGTGCCAGAAAGAATGGGGCGTCAAGCGCTGTGGCGTCTCAAAAATAACTTGGTGTGCGGCAAGCTCAATCATTAACCTAAAACCTTTTCCACTAGAGCTAAACTTTTAGTAACTGCACAGCCCCTGGGAGCGCAGTGCTTCCAGCCTGCGTGCTTGGCCGGAAGACGCTTCGGAAATCCAAGGGGTAAGTCACCACGGCTCGCAGCCTGGAAGGACTGCGCTCCCAGGGCTGCGCAATTACAACTTTTAGACCTAAGCGTTGTTGCCAGTGACTTGAACAATTACAGGTACCCGGCCACGCAGATTCTTTTGCCGGAGACGAACTGCTCATAAGCGTCGGGCGGCGGCGGCAGCACTTCAACACGCTTGAAACCGATGCGGTGCATGGCCGTCAAAAGCGCCTCGCGGCCCGGACAGAGCGACAGCGTCGTCAAGCTCATAAAGGGCAAGTGAAATTCTTCTTGCTGGTCTAACAGGGCGAATGAACCATGGACTGTTTTCTGGCTGGCTTCGGCCCCCCAGGCAATCTCTCCGGTGAGGTCCGGCGCGAGTTGGGTCTCGATGATGACCACGCGCCGCGCCAGCGCATAGGCCAGCCGCAGGGCGCCCAGCGGATTCTCAAGATTGTAGAGCAAGCCCAGCAGCAGCACAGCGTCATATTGACCGAAGCTGGCGGCGTTGATCTGCCACAAATTCTGTTGGCGGAATTGCAGGTGCTGCAAATCGTAAATGCGCCGCATCAGGTCGGCGTCTTGAATGTTCGACACGCGCGCATCTATCCCCAAGACTTCGCGGCAGCCTTGCTGGGCCAGCTTGATGGAGAAATACCCCTGGTTACAGCCCAGGTCCAGACAACTCAACTGGCTGAAGTCGCCGTTGCACAGAGGGCTGAGCGCGGCCTCCAGCATGGCCCAGCGTGTGGCGTGTATGAGCGCGATTTCCGGCGGCAGCATGCATTCGGTCTGCCGTCCGCTCGGCAGCCGGAACGGGTAGAACCAGTGTGTCTGCAGGGCGAGTTGCTCAAGGTAGCTGCTGCCGGGCACGTCTTTACTCCCGGTTAAGCCGGACACGGCTTGCACAGGCGCTTTTGTAGCCGATGGGGTTTTCGGCGGTGCGTCCACCTCTTTATGCAGGTATTTGACCGGCGCTTCCATCGCTTTGTGATAGGCCTCAACCGTTTCAGCCACCGCGCCGCACGCGCCGACTTTCCCATGCTCGAGCCAGGCGGCCCGGTCGCACATGCTTAAAACCAAACGGGTGTCGTGCGTGACCAATAAGATCGTCGTGCCGCTTTGCCTGAAATCGTGCAGGCGCGCTGTGCATTTCTCTTGAAAACTCTCATCCCCGACCGCCAGCACCTCGTCCACCAGCAACACATCGGGGCGCACAGCCGTGGCCACGGCAAAACCCAGCCGCACGGCCATCCCGGTTGAATAGGTGCGCAAGGGCGCGTCAATAAACTCACCCAACTCGGCGAAAGCCACGATCTCGTCGAACATCCCCTCCATCTGTGCGTGCGTAAAACCCAGCAGTGTGCCGTTGAGAAAGATGTTTTCGCGGCCAGACAATTCGGGATGAAAGCCCGCGCCGAGTTCGAGCAACGGGGCCAGCCGCCCGCGCACGACCACGCGGCCGTGGGTCGGCTTCAGGACGCGTGAGATGACTTTGAGCAGGGTGCTCTTGCCCGCGCCATTACGGCCAATGACGCCGAACACTTCGCCCTGGTTGACTGCCAGGTTGATGCCGCTCAGCGCCTTAAAATGTTGGTGCTTGACGCGGCCCTGTAGCAACCGGATGGCATATTCCTTGAAACTGCTAAAGCGTTCCTGGGGCGCGCGGTAATTGACGGCGACGTTTTCGAGTTGGATAACCGGCGCGCGTACCACAGGCTGGGCGGCCTGTGGTTGATTCTCTTCAGATGCGATAAGCAATCTCGTCCGCCTTTCTGGTAAAGAACCACCAGCCGAATCCGAAAGTCAGCACGGCCACCAGTGTTGCAACTGCCAAGGTCTTTGGTCCGGCCAAGACGCCCAGGTGTATTGGTGCGCGAAAGACTTCGAGCAGGTGATACATCGGATTGAGGTTGAGAAACACGCGATAGCGCTCCGGCACGATCTCTTTGGGGTAGATAATTGGGGTCAGATATAACCAGGCTGTCAGCGCCACTTGATACATTTCCACCACATCGGTGAAGTAGGCGGCAAGGGTCGAGAGAAACAGCGCCATGCCCATTGCAAACAGCGTAATCAAGATGAGCGGCACAGGCAGAAACAGGAGAGCCGGCTTGATCGGCGTGCCGGTCACCAGCATCAAAATAAACAAGGGAATCAACGACAGCAGCAGATTCACCAGGCCTGTCAGTAGCGCGCTGGCGGCGAAGATGGCCCGGGGTAAATAAATGCGCTGGAGCAGGCTGCCGCCCCAAATCAACTCGCTCATCGCGCCGCTCGTCGTTTGCGCGAAAAAATTCCAAAGCACCAAACCGCAGAGCGCATAGACCGGGTAATTGGGCACCGTGATGCGGAAGACATGCGAAAAGACCAGGGTCAAGACGCTCATCATCAGCAGCGGATTGAGCACCGTCCACAACAGCCCCAGCATCGAACGTTTGTAACGCGTCTTGATATTGCGTTCGACCAACTGGTAGAGCAGGTCGCGGTAGCGTAGCAGTTCACGCGCTTCGACAAGAACTGGCCACTGGTATACCGCCGAATCGTAAATGAGCGGCGCCGGCACGGCTTCATCAATTAATGCTATTGGTAAAGCCACTGGTGAAGTCACTGGCTTGGTGGACATTGCCTAAGAAATCCTCGTTGGTAGGTCATACAAGATTGGGGCGCAGCGGAAAGTTGCAGGCTTGCGGTCGTCGCCGGAAGGAACTCAACAGC
Source organism: Acidobacteriota bacterium (assembly GCA_031418175.1). Lineage (GTDB taxonomy): Bacteria > Acidobacteriota > Blastocatellia > RBC074 > RBC074 > JACPYM01. The sequence continues at coordinate 2,936 of JANOWX010000147.1, forward strand.
TTTTCAACGCGTCAAATTTATAGGTTACGCGCGCTGTTTAGTCAATCATAGGACTTACGCCAAAGCGCATGGAGTTCAGGCTTCAGCCTGTGTGCGTGAACTCCAAGACAGGCTGAAGCAAAGCGCATGGAGTTCAGGCTTCAGCCTGTGTGCGTGAACTCCAAGACAGGCTGAAGCAAGGCGCAAGGAGGT
>JANOWX010000148.1:0-2628 GCA_031418175.1 Acidobacteriota bacterium
GGTCTCGCTGAGCGTCTCGGCGTTGACCGACACGACGATCTCGCCTTGATGCGTGAACTTGACCGCGTTGCCGATAAGGTTGACCAGGATTTGGCGCAAGCGCGTGCCGTCGGTGATGTAGGTCGTCGGCGTATACGGATCAAACAGCAGCACCAATTCGAGGCCCTTTTCATTGGCTTCGTTGGCGAGCAGTTCGAGGGCGTCCTCGACGCCTTCGCGCACGTCGCTGGGTTGCATTTCGAGCGTGAGCTTGCCCGATTCGAGTTTGGAAAAATCCAGAATCTCGTTGACGGTGTTGAGCAGCGTTTCGCCGGCCAGCCGAATCGTCTCGCCGTAATCGCGCTGTTCCAGGTTGAGCGGCGTGTCTAGCAACAGGCCGGTCATGCCGATGATTGCGTTCATGGGCGTGCGAATCTCGTGGCTCATGTTCGCCAGGAATTCGCTCTTGGTGTGGGCGACGGTTTCGGCGGTGTCTTTCAGACGGCGCAGTTCGATGTTGGCGTGCGCGAGTTCCTGATTTTGCAAGACGACTTCGGCGGTGCGGTCGGCGATGGCGGCTTCCAGCACCTGGTTGCGGCGTTCGAGTTGTTTGCCGCGCCAGCGCATCACGAAATAGGCCAGCGCAATGGCGGCCAGCGCACACAACGCGATGAACCAGCGCGTTTGATAGAAGTGCGGTTGCAATTCAAATTTCCAAGTCGCGCCGACGTTGTTCCAAACGCCATCGCTGTTGGCCGCCACGACGTGGAAGCGGTAATTGCCGGGCGGCAGGTTGGTATAAAACGCCGCGCGCCGGTTTTCGGCTTCGATCCAGGTGTCGTTGTAACCTTCGAGCCGGTAACGAAAGCGAATCTTTTCGGGATCGAGGAAGCTGAGCGCCGTGAAGTGAAATTCCAGATCGCCACGCCCGCGCGGCAGCGAACTGACTTGCGAATGATTGACTGGGCGGCCATTGACCAGCGCCTGTTCCAGCAACACGGGCGGCGCCAGGTCGTTGCGTTTGAGCTGTTCGGGATCAATCACGATCAGGCCCTTGATCGTGGGGAACCACAATCGGCCATCGCGCCCACGCCAACCGGCGGGTTGGCTGCCGCCGTTGCATTCGTTGCTCTTGACGCCGTCGGCGGTGCCAAAGGGCGCGGAACTGATCGCGTTGATTTTGCCGTCTAGGAAATCGTTGAGTTCACGCTTGCTGACGCGGAAGATGCCTTTGGTGCAACTGAGCCAGAAATTTTGCTGATCGTCTTCCAGAATTTGATAGACGACGTCGTTGAACAAACCGTCGCGCGCGGTGACGGCTTTGAATAGGCCGTCGCGGAAGCGTATCAAGCCGCCGCCGCGCGTGCCGATCCAGAGCGAGCCAGCGCGGTCTTGATGCAAGGCGCGGATGACGCCATACGGGAGCCCTTCTGACGCGCGGTAATTGATGAAGCGGCCATTATTCCAGCGCGACAACCCGGCTTCGGTGCCCAGCCACAAGTTGCCTGCCTGATCTTCCAGCAAGGCCTTGATGTGATTGTCGGCCAAGCCGTCCTGCGTGTTGAAAATGACGAAGCGCCCGTTATCCAAGCGCGCCAGCCCGCAACCATCCGTGCCGATCCACAGATTGCCCGTCCAGTCTTCAGTCAGCGCGGTGACGGCGTTTGAGGGCAAGCCCTGTTTGTTGGTGTAGGTCGTCCACTTGCCATCACGATAACGGCTCAGGCCATTATCGGTGCCGACCCACAAGGCATTGTTGCGGTCTTGATAGATTGACCAGACGCGGCCCGGCGCGAGGCCATCTTTGGCGGTGGTGAACGCGGTGAATTGGCCGTCCTTCAAACGATTCAATCCGGCCTCAGTGCCGATCCACAGCGTTTGCTCGCGGTCTTCGTAAACAGACCAGACCGCGTTGTGCAACAAACCGTTGTTCGCATCGAACAGGCCAATGCGCCGCTCGGCCAAACGATTCAACCCGCCGCCTTCGGTGCCGACCCAGAGCGAACCTTCGCGGTCTTCATACAACGCCCAGACCACGTCTTGCGACAGGCCCTGGGCGCGCGTGTAGGCGGTGAACTTGCCATCGCGGAAACGGCTCAAGCCGCCGCCATCCGTGCCGATCCACAATCCGCCATCGCGCGCTTCACGAATCGCCCAGATTGTTTCGTTGGGCAGTCCGTCCTTTTTGGTGAAGTTGGTAAAGCGTCCGTCGCGCAGCACCGTCAACCCGCCGTCGGTGCCGATCCACAACGCGCCATCGCGCGTTTCATACAAGGTGAAAACGCGGTCGTTGGCGAGACCGTTCCTGGTGGTAAAACTTTGCAGGTTGCCGTCTTTGAAACGGCTCAACCCGCCGCCATCGGTGCCGACCCACAGGCTGCCATCTTGCGTTACGCCCAACGCCGTCACACCCACGCGCGTGGCGCCGGTTTGAATCACATAGTTCGTGAATTTGCCATCCTTGAATTGGGCCAGCCCGCTCTCGGTGCCGATCCACAGCACGTTCTGCTGGTCTTCGGCCAGGGCTTTGATCTTGTTGTGCGGCAAGCCCTGCTGCGTCGAATAGCGCGTGAACTTCCCTTCCTTGTATTGCACCAAGCCACCGCCATCGGTCCCGATCCACAAACTGCCATCGCGCGTTTCGTACAA
>JANOWX010000149.1:0-2376 GCA_031418175.1 Acidobacteriota bacterium
TGAATTGTAGAGATCGGTTTTCGGTGTGTGGGAAAACCGCGCGCCGCGCCGTACACGCAACTCCATCCGGCTCTCAATTACGCTCGTCGTACAACAGCGCCAGCTTTAACAACTCGGCGGGAACACCGGCAGTGTCAACGCCGCCGTCGTCGTCAACGTCAGCTTATGCAGATTGTGGCCTTGATTGAAGGCATTGGCCTGTGTGCCCGCATTGGTGTTGGCATTGATAGCCGCGCCTGAAAGCGCGCCGTCCGTAAACAGTGCAAGCTTCAGCCAGCCGCTGCGGCCCGCCGGGATCACCTGCTCGAAACGCGGGGTCGTGCGTGGGAAGTTGCTGCTGATGATGCTGCGGAACTGGCAGGTGCCGGGCGAGAAGTTGAAGCTGAACGGCGCCTCGCCGTCGTCATAAAGCACGCCGAACAAATTTGCCAACGTGCTCGCGCTCGTCGCCAGACTGCCGCCGAGGCGATTGACGATCAACAACGTGTTGTTGCCGTCGGCGCGGCTGGCGATGTTCGACAGCGCCAGGGTACGCGGCAAAGCGTTGTACATCTTGTCATCGAAATTCAGCACCGCCGTGCTGGCCAGCGGGTCGCACGGCACAAAGCCGCCCGGCAGCGCCGCAACGCTTTCCGCAGGCAGGTTCGCGGCATGACTGCTGCTGGGCCCGCTGCTGAGTTTGACGAAGGCGTCACCCAGCAGGAAGTTGAAATTGAGCGGGCAACCGCTGCGATCCGTCGCCACCGCGATCAAATAGCCGGTCGTGCCCGGATCAATGTCCGACGCCAGAAACGCCGCCGTCTGATTCGGAGTCAGGCAAACGAACGAATCCGCAATCGAACAGGACGTGCCGTCCACAAAGAACAGATGCACAAAGGCCGTGCGCGCCGCGTCAAGGTTGGTCAGCGCGATGCGCGTGTTTTGCCGGTTGGCTGCGGCTGCGTCTGAAGTGTAGAGGTTGAAGATCAACACCGACCCGGCCTTTTGACTGCTGAGCGCGGAAGCGGACGGATAGTTCGCGCCCGGGCCAGCCGGCGGGCAACGCACCGTGGTGCAGGCCTGCACGCTCACCGGAGCCGCGCCGGCAATGCTGGCGGTGGTGTTGACGCACAATTGCGTGTTCGGGGCTGCGCTGTCAGCCACCTGAGTTTGATAGCTGACAATTGCCGTCTGGCCCGCCGCCAGCGTGCCGCTGTATGACACCGTTGCCGGATTGTTGATCGTGCACGTGCCCACGTTAGCTGTGCAGGTGCCAGCTAGCGTCAGCAACCCGGCGGGCAAGCTGGCCGTCGCCGTCACCGGTTGCGCGGTGTTGGCGCTGTTGGTCACGCTGAACGTCACACCCACCAAACCGCCTGGCCCCAGACAAACCGCCGGGTCGGCCAGAGTGAGGGTGGGAACCGTGCAATTATTGAGCAGCACCGAGACATTGTTGGAATTGGTATTTGCCACGGCCAAGTCAGGCTTGCCATCGCCATTGAGATCGCCGATGGCGACGGATTCAGGGATGTTCCCGACGGCAAAGTTAGTGGGTGGGCCGAAGCTGCCAGTGCCCGTGCCCAGCAGCACTGAGACATTGCCCGGGATATTGGTGAGGACGGCGAAATTCGCCACGGCCAAGTCGAGCTTGCCGTCGCCATTGAGATCACCGATGGCGACGGAGGTAAGGCTAAACCCGACACCAAAGTTGGTGGCCGCACCGAAGCTGGGTGTCGCACAGCCAGTTATGGCCGGTGAGAGCGGTGTGAAGGCTGCGGGCAGGGGCGAATCAGACAGCCCCGGCTGCTTCAGGTCGTCGAGCGCCTCCCGGCCTCGCAACGCGGGGGCCAACGCGGGAGCCAACGCGGTGAAACGTTGCGCCACAGGCCGCGCGCGGTTCCCGTCCGTCGCCACGCCGCTTTTGCTCACGGTTTCAGGGTTAGCCTGAAACACCGCCGCCCAAACTGCCGCAGGCGCGTTTTTGAGCCGGATCAGCCAACTCCCGTTGGTCTCGCTTGCGCTCACGCGCCAGCCCGTGAAACTTAAACCACAAACGCGAGCCGCAAAGAGAGCAGAGGGTGTGATAAAGATGGCATCGGTTTCTCCTCTATGCAGGTGTGTGTAGACAGCATCCTGGCTTGGTACGAACATCCGTGAAAAAGGCGAAGCAAAGCGGGGATTCGCCGAGCGCACCGCACGCATTGGACACCCTGGCTCGATTCTGTTCGGCGCATTCAACGGCGAAAACCCGTCGGCGCGCCGGAGCGTACCGGCTCACGCTGGATTTGTCACGCGCCGAAGACGGAAAGAGTGTGCGTCAAAGTTTTGCACAGTCATGAAAAGTACAACTCTCAGAGGCGAACCTCTTTGGAGTGCTGCGGCTCGACGCAGCTTTCC
>JANOWX010000150.1:0-6470 GCA_031418175.1 Acidobacteriota bacterium
CACCGCCGCGCTCAATACGCTGGTCGAGCAGGTGAAAGCCGACCGCACCATCCTCGCGGCCATCCTCTGCGGCAGTCTGTCTTACGACGCAGTCTGGGCGAAATCTGACGTAGACCTGGTGCTCGTCACGTTGGACGACCGCAAAGCGGAGAGCGGCGGTTTGGCGTTATATGCCGACGGCGTCAACGTGCACGCGCTGTTGCTCGCGCGCACCGAGTTGCGCAAGATTATCGAAGGCTCGCTCAGCAATTCCTTCATGCATTCGTTTCTGGCTAAGGGCCGCTTGTTGTATACGCACGACCCGACGATTGCCGCGCACTGTGAACGGCTGGGCGCAATCGGCGCACGCGATACGCAAGTGCAACTGTTGCGCGCGGCCACGAATGTGCTGCCGCCGCTTTACAAGGCGCACAAGTTTTTCATCACGCGCGGCGATCTCGACTACACCGCGTTGTGGATTTTGGCGACGGCCACGCCGCTCGCTCAGGTCGAAGTCATCGGCGCGCGCTTGCTAGCCGACCGTGAAGTGATTCTGCAAGCCTTGAAACTCAATCCCGCCTTTTTCAAGACGATTTACACCGATTTGCTCAACACCAAAAAGACCAAGAAGAACGTGCAGGCCGCGCTCGCCGCGCTTGACGCTTACGTTGCCGAACGCGCACCGATGCTGTTTGGGCCTGTGCTCGAACATTTGCACGAGGCGGGCGAAGCGCGTTCCTGCACCGAGATCGAAGACCATTTCAAACGCAACTTCAATGTCGAGCACGTCACGACGGCGTGCGAATACCTGGCCGATCAAGGGTTGATTGGCAAAGCCGCGACGCCCGTGCGCCTGACGAAAAAGAGCAACTTGGCGCTGCAGGAACTCGCGTTCTTTTATCTGTCATCTGAAGGCGGATAGCCGATCAAATACGTCACCGGCGCGCGCAGCCCTTGCGCCGCCGTCTCGCCCACTTCCCATTCATAGCCGCTGCCCGCCAACTCTTCGGTGAACGCCGTCAGTTCCGTCGCTAATGGCCCAGGTGCTTGCCGACAACCTGCGCCTTCAAGTCATGGATGCGTTGCACGACGTGTGGCGGGAGCTGGCCCGCCAGTTCGCGGCATTGCGCGAAATCGCGTTCGGCTTCGCTGCTCGAACCCTTCATCAACCAGGCCACGCCCCGATTGGCGTAACACAGCGCATAGCCAGGATTGAGTTCGAGCGCGCGGCTATAATCGGCGATGGCTCCGTCGAGGTCGCCTTGGGCGCGGCGGGCGTTGGCGCGATTGTTCCAGCCCTCTACGAGATTGGGATTGAGTTCGATGGCCCGGCTGTGATCGGCGATAGCGCCGTCCCAGTCTCTTTTGTCATAGCGCAGATTGCCGCGATTGCTCCAGGCGGCGGCGCGGCGCGGGTCGAGCCGGATGGCCTGATTGAAATCGGCGAGCGCGCCTTCCGACTCCCTCAGCGCAATTCTGGCATTGCCGCGATTGTTCCAGGCCGCCGCGTATTTTTTATTGACCCTGATGACCTGATCAAAGTCGGTGATGCTGCTTGGAAATCCTTCTGCGCCAGCCGTGCGCAGCCGCGATTGTAAAAGGCTTCCGCATGACGCGGATTGAGTTCGAGGGCGCGGTTGAAATCGGCCAGCGCCTCATCACGGCTGCCTTGTTGCCAGCGCAGCGCGCCGCGATTATTCCAGGCGGCGGCGAAGTCGGGCCTGAGTTCGAGCGCCCGGTTGAAATCGGCCAGCGCGCCGTTGAAATCACCTTTGGTTTTGCGCGCCATGCCCCGTTGAAAATGCGCGGGGGCAAGTTGCGGATCGAAGGTGATGGCGAAGGTGTAATCACTGATGGCGCGCTCCAGTTCGCCTTTGGCATGCCAGTCATTGCCCCGGTCAAAGTAGGACGCAGCCGTGGCGGCCCGCGACGTTTGGGCTTGAATGGCTGCCGTCGTGACCACGAGCATGACCAGGTGGGCAATGAAAATTTTGTAGTGGCTTTTGTTCTTCATCTGTTTTCCTCTCTTTGCGATAGCGCGTTTGCAAAGCCATCAGAAGACGAGCCGCAGCCCGATCTGCACCTGCCGATTCGGCGTGGCAGTGGCGGTGATGCGTCCGGCCTGCGGCGAGCCGATGGTGGCGTTCGGTCTGCCGAAATGCGCGGTATTGCTGAGATTGAAAAACTCGCCGCGCAATTCCAGCCGCGTCGTTTCCGTCAGGCGGAAGTTGCGCCCGACGAGGAAGTCTAGATTCACCATCCCCGGCGCGCGCAATACGTTGCGTCCCGCATTGCCGTAGGTGAACGCCGCCGGCACGGCAAACGCCGCCGGATCAAACCAGCGATCCACGTTGCGTGCGCCGCGCGCGAGACCGCCGTCGCCGAGCCGATTCGGGCGCACCGGGTTGGTCGTGTTGGCCGGATTGCCCGCGACATCGAGATTGACGGGCTGACCGGTTTGCGCGACGAAGATGCCGCCAATCTGGAACCCGCCGAACACGGCCCGCGCGAGTTTTGATCCTCCAAAGAATCCATTTGTGTGCCCGAACGGCAGGTCATACACAAAGCTCGTCACAAAGCGATGTTTGATGTCGAAACTCGACGAGGCTTTTTCGGCGTTGAGGTTGAATTGATTCTGCGGAATGACCGGGTTGGGGAGGTCTTCCTGGTCGGCTGAGTTGTCAATCGCGTGGCTCCAGGTATAGGCCGAGAGCACGGAAAAGCCTTTGCTGAAGCGCCGTTCGAGCTTCGTTTGCAACGAGTGATAGCTGCTGTGCGCGAAACTCGAGAGGGTGTTGATTGGCCCGAAGGCAGGAAACATACGGCGCGGCTGGACTGCGACTGCGCCTGGCCTAGGCGCGTTGATGTCCAGTTGGCCGCGCAGCTTCGCGGCACCTGATCCGACGTAGGCAACTGACAAAACCACGCCGCCTCGCAGTTCACGCTGCACCTCAAGATTGCCTTGATAGGTTTCGGTCTGGGGAAAATCCTGCGTCTGGCCGTACACCGCTGGGTTGACGACGCGCGCCGGATCGAGCGCATCGGCGGGAAATCCGTTCGACAGTTTCAGTCCAGTACCCGCCGCGGTCGTCGGCGAGTTGATCAGCACACGGACGGAATAGGGCGGGTTGGCCGCGCCCGAAAAATTGATCGTATAGTGACCCAGGCCGCCGTAAAAGATTCCGAAGCCCCCGCGCACCACCGTCTTTTGATTGAGCTGCCACGCCAGGCCGAGGCGCGGCGCAAAATTGTTGCGGTCGAGGTTGGAGAAGGTCTGCTCACGATGTCCGCCGTCGCGCGCTGGGACGAGCGTGCCATAGCCTGGGCTACCCGGCGTGTAGTCAAAGAACGACTGCCGGTTCTCCTTTTCGCGCTGTCGCGTTTGCAGCTCGTAGCGCAGGCCAAGATTAACGGTCAGCTTCGGCGAAATTCTCCAACTGTCGTTGAAATAGCCGCCGTAGTAAGCGACCAGGAAAGTACCCACTTGCTGCGTCGTAAGTGAAGCCGCGCTTGTCAAACCGAGCAGCAGATCGGCTACGGCGTTGCCCGCGCCCTGCCCCGGAGTGCGCGCGGTGAACTGCCCGTTGAAGTCGAACGTGCCGCGCGCGAGGTTGGCCGTGCCTGCAAACGTACTCAGCCGCCAGTATTCGCCGCCGAAATTCATGGTGTGGCGGCCCCGGAGGTAGGAGAAGTTGTCATTGATCTGAAACACCGCTGCCTCTTTCGGATTCGGCGTCTGGATGCGGTTGCCCAACGCGCTGTAGTTGGTCACGTTGAAGAGCGGCAAACCGGTCAAAGAGTCGAATTGCGGGATTCCCTTGATTCCGAATTCGTCAAAGAGCGGTCTCTCAGCCGGGCTTTGCAGAAAGCTTTGGTTGTTCGAAAACCCAAGCCGCGCTTCGTTCACGGCGTTGGACGAAAAGACATGCGTATGGCCCGCGGCAGCCGACCACGCATCGTTGGTCAGGGTGGTCGTGAGGGTCTGCTGGTTTCCGCAATTGCCCGGCGCCGGACAAGTGACACCGCGGAAGAAGCCGCGGTCAACCTTGTTGAAGCGCGCGAACAGTTTGTCGCGCTCGCTGAAGTTGTGATCGCCGCGCAAGTCGTACTGATTGGCGTTGTCGGTCTGTGGCACGAGCGCAGCGTAATTGTTGACGAGGCCGGGCTGGTTCGGCGCCGGATAGAGCGCGGCGATTTTGCGCCCGACCGGATCCATCCGGCTTTCGGGGATCACGTTGCCCGCAAACTGCTGCCGATTGCCGCCCACGACATTCGCCGGGTCGTAGATGTTGATGCCGCCGAAATTGCCCCGCGCCTGCTCTGGCGTCGGTACGGTGACCACGGAGGTGTTTGAGTTGCGGTTTCGCGTGCCCTGATAACTGCCGAAGAAGAACGTGCGATTGCGCCAGACCGGCCCGCCCACCGTGCCGCCGAATTGATTGAAGCGCAGCGGCCCGCGTTCGAGCCTGGCGCGATTGGCGAAGAAATCATTGGCGTCCAGCTTGTCGTTGCGCAGAAACTCGAACGCCGAGCCATGAAAGCTGTTCGTGCCCGATTTGAGCGCCACGCTGATGATGCCGCCCGCGGCCTGGCCGTACCGGGCGCTGTAGTTGGCGCTCTCGACTTTGAACTCCTGAATCGCGTCCACCGACGGGCGCAGCGCCTGCGTCGAACCGGTGTCAACGCCCATGATGTAGTTGTTGTTGTCCAGGCCGTCCACCAGAAACTTGTTTTGCAGCGTGCGATTGCCGTTCACGCTGAACCCATCGGTCGCGCGCGGTAACTGATTCGGCGTCACGCCGGGCAGCAGCAGGGCGAGTTGCGAATAGTTGCGCCCGTTGAGCGGCAGCGTGACGATGGTTTTGTTCTCGATCACCTGCCCAATCGCTGAAGTCTCGCGTTCCAGCAGCGGCCCCTGACTGGTGATATTGACGCCCTCATTGAGCGCGCCGATTTCGAGCGTGAAATCAATCCGCGCGACCTGATCCACGTTGATGACGAGGTGATCGCGGGTCACCGACTTGAAGCGATTGGCGAGCACATTCAATTGGTAATTGCCCGGCGGCACAAAGGGAATGCTGTAAGAGCCGCCTGCATTCGTTGCCGTTTTGCGCGCCACGCCCGTGTCAACATTGGTGAGTGTGACCTCTGCTCCGGCGATCACGGCTGAGTTGGCGTCCGTGATGATTCCGGTGACCTGCGCGGTTTGCGCAAAGGCTGCCTGCTTGAAAACCAGCAATGACAAGGTCAAAAACACGAATGTGAAAAAACGTCGTTGTCTGTTCATAAATTCCTTCTTCATGATTGGTTAAGGGTGAGTCGTTGCCCCCGTGATTTTTTGCTTCAGGTTGCCGTCTGGGACTAAGATGGATTTTCAAGAAACATCTCCCTCCCCCGACGGTAGCCACAGTTTTTCGATGACGAGGCGCAACTTAGTCGCCACCTGTGCCGCTGGTCTTTGGAAATTTCTCCCAAACTTCTCCTTAATTTCTCCACTCTGCTATGAGCTGTGAAATCAGACATTTATATGAATTCGACGCTTTCCGTTTAGACCCGGCGGAACGGCAATTACTGCTGGACGGCGCGCTCGTGCCGCTCACGCCGAAAGCCTTTGACACGCTCATCGTGCTGGTTGAGCGCAGCGGGCATCTGATCGAGAAAGACGAGTTGATGAATCTGGTTTGGGCAGAGGCTTTTGTCGAAGAGGCCAATCTGGCGCGCTGCATCCACACCTTGCGCAAGGCGCTGGGCGAAGAGCGCAACGGACACCAATACATCGAAACCGTGCCGAAACGCGGCTATCGTTTTGTGGCTGAGGTGCGCAAAATCACCAATGGTCAGGGTGAGACGCAGACAAAGGATGAGCCGGAGCCGCAGGGACAGCGTGCTGCGACGACGGAAAATTTAAATGGCGCAGAGACAGCAAACCTAGAGCCGCTGCCGGAAAGCGAAACCCGCGCCAATGATTTCGCCCCGTCGCCCCGTCGCCCCGTCGCCCCGCCGCCACATCGGTGTTCATCGTTCCGCTTGTGCTGGTCATAGCAGCGGCAATCGGAGCGTACTTGTATTTTTACCGCAGCCGCCAGGTCGCACCCGACCAGACGCCGATAAACTCCGTCGCAGTCCTGCCTTTCGTCAACGCCGGCGCTGACCCGAATCTTGATTACCTTTCGGATGGAATCAGCGAAAGCTTGATTGACCGTCTCTCGCAATTGGCGCAACTGAAAGTCATCGCCCGCAGCTCGAGTTTCAAATACCGAGGCGAGAGTATTGAGGTGCAGGAGGTGGCGAATAAACTCGAGGTGCAGGCGGTTGTGATGGGACGAGTCGTGCAGCGCGGCGCTGATTTAACCATCCGCGTCGAACTGGTGGACGTGCGCGCGAACCGCCAGTTGTGGAGCGAGCAGTACAACCGGCGGGTGGCAGACACGCTGTCGGTACAAGAGGAGATCGTGCGAACCATCTCGGAGAAACTCCGCTTGAAATTGTCG